>CBHEUU010000120.1:0-9682 GCA_965990355.1 uncultured Chitinophagaceae bacterium | reverse complement strand
TAAGCGTGCAAAGATATGGGATAGATATCGTTGGCCGATGTTCGATGGCCGTAGAAGTCGGCGATCGGTCATCGAACATCGGCTATCGCTGCTTCTGACCAAGTTGCACCTCGTCGTGCCCGGAGCGGCCATTTTGTCCAAAACCGGCCATTGGCAATATTCTTGACAAGCTTACCTTTGCAAACAATTTGTAAAAAATGGCAGAAAAAGACGTACAAGAACAAGTGAATGACACCCCGGAGAATAATGAAGGGGTTGACATTAATACGGATGAAACCCAGGCAACGGGCGAATCTGAACTGGAAAAATTAAAGGCTGAGCTGGAAGCCGGTAAAGACAAATATTTACGGTTGGTAGCTGAGTTTGACAATTTCCGGAGAAGAAGCGCCAAAGAAAGGATCGAACTGGTGCAGACCGCTGGCCGCGAAGTGATCAAAGACCTGCTGGATGTGCTGGACGATGCAGACAGGGCTCAAAAGCAACTGGACAGTTCTGAAGACAAGCAGGTGAAAGAAGGCGTGACCCTGGTTTTCAATAAACTCCGCAGCGCATTGCAGTCAAAAGGATTGAAACCGATGGAATCAATAGGTAAGGATTTTGATACCGACCTGCATGAAGCCATTACTGAGATACCTGCTCCTACCAAAGAGCTGAAAGGTAAAGTGGTGGATGAAGTAGTAAAAGGGTATTATTTGAATGATAAAATTATTCGTCACGCAAAAGTAGTAGTAGGAAAATAAAGGCGATTCCACCATTCGCGTAATTCGCGCCATTAGCGTCAATTCGCGTCATTAGCGTATCAAGTATAATGAGTAAAAGAGATTATTACGAAACATTAGGCGTTACCAAATCAGCTTCGGCTGAGGAGATCAAGAAAGCCTACCGCAAAGTAGCGATGCAATTTCACCCGGACCGTAATCCCGGAGATAAAGCAGCCGAAGAAAAATTCAAGGAAGCGGCAGAGGCTTACGAAGTATTAAGCGATGCCGATAAAAAAGCACAGTATGACCGGTATGGTCATGCCGGCCTGAGCGGTAATGGCCGTGGCTTCGGTGGTGGCAATATGAACATGGATGATATCTTCAGCCAGTTTGGTGATATTTTCGGTGATGATATTTTCGGAAGTTTTTTTGGAGGCGGACAAAGACGCGGCGGTGCACAACGCGCACGCGGTGTAAGAGGAAGCAATCTTCGTGTAAAGCTGAAGTTAACTTATGAAGAGATTGCGAAAGGCGTTACAAAAAATATCAAAGTAAAAAAATATGTTACCTGCAATGTGTGCCAGGGCAGCGGCGCCAAGGACAAAGGCAGTGTACAAACCTGCCACACCTGTGGCGGCAGTGGCCAGGTAAGAAAAGTGCAGAACACTTTCCTGGGCCAGATGCAAACAGTAAGCACCTGCCCTACCTGCAATGGCGAAGGCAGTACCATCACAGCCAAATGCGGCAACTGTAAAGGTGAAGGAAGAATGTTTGCAGAAGAAACAGTAAGCATCGATATCCCGGCCGGCGTGCAGGAAGGAATGCAGTTAAGCATCACTGGCAGAGGCAATGCAGGAGAAAGGGGCGGCATGAATGGCGACCTCATCATCCTGGTAGAAGAAGAACAACATAAGGAACTGCAGCGCGATGGACTGAATGTGGCTTATGACCTGCATATTTCATTTCCCGATGCAGCATTCGGCACACAGGTGGAAGTGCCTACCATTGATGGCCGCGCCAAGATCAAAATACCCGCAGGCACTCAAAGCGGCAAAATATTCCGGTTGAAAGGAAAAGGATTCCCGGCAGTAAATTCTTATGAAAAAGGAGATCAGCTGATACACGTGAACGTGTGGACGCCGCAGCATCTTACTTCAGAAGAAAAAGCGGTGCTGGAAAAATTATCACAATCAGATAATTTCAAACCACAGCCGGATAAAAATGAAAAAGGGTTTTTTGATAAGGTGAGAGAAATGTTTTCGTAGCCTTTTCCTGTCATTTTGCTCTTTTTCGAGATTTTCCAGCGTTGAGCTCAGCGTTTTTTCTCTTGATTCTGCTATACTGTCACCAGTTTTGAGGATTTGGCATTTGGACGGATATTTGATAACAGTACGTTATCTTAGCGAGGACTAAAAAATATCACGACTCGCGGATTTTCTAAACTTCGTATTCACAAGCAAACAGACGATTTATGAGTTTTAATTCAGAATTTGAGAAATATGCAGTAAAACACCGTGGACTGTCAAGCAATACCCTCCATGCCTACGGCTCCCACCTGGTAACGGCAATGACGCCTAACATTATTGAAGAAAGGCCAATGAATGTGGCTGTAATGGATGTGTACAGCCGCCTGATGATGGACCGGATCATTTTCCTGGGCTACCCTGTCAATGATGAAGTAGCGAATATCATTACAGCCCAGTTGCTTTTCCTCGACTCCACCGACCGCACAAGAGACATCAATATGTATATCAACAGCCCCGGCGGCAGTGTTTATTCAGGCCTGGGCGTATATGATACCATGCAATATGTAACACCTGATGTTGCTACCATCTGCATCGGTATGGCAGCCTCCATGGCCTGCGTGCTTTTAGGCGCCGGCACTAAAGGAAAAAGAGCTGCACTGAAACATTCCCGGATCATGATGCACCAGCCAAGCGGCGCTATCGGCGGCCAGGCAAGTGATATCGAGATCACCGTGAATGAGATCAGGAAACTGAAAAAAGAATTGTATGATGTGGTGAACTATCATACCGGCAAATCCATTGACCAGATTGAAAAAGATTTTGACCGTGATAAATGGATGACCGCTGCTGAAGCGAAAGAATATGGATTGGTGGATGAGGTGCTGTTGATCAATCCACGTAAAGAGAAAAAAGATTAACCTTTATTAAAAACAATACACGATATGAATCGGAATCAATTTTTTTATAACGATTGGAGAGCCGACGACGAAGAGGAAGAAGAAAAAGAAGAACAGCCCAAATCCGACCTGATGATGTTCAGCAAGAAACTGGAAAAGTACTTCTTTGAAACGCGGAGCATACATTTATGGGGTGTAGTGGATGATAAAAGCGCCAAGGATGTCGTTGCCAAGCTCCTGCTCCTGGACGCAGACAAACCCGGAGAAGAGATCAAATTTTATATCAACAGTCCCGGCGGTGTGGTCACCAGCGGTATGGTAATGTACGACACCATGCAAATGATCAAAAGCCCGGTAAGCACTATCTGCATGGGACTCGCAGCTTCAATGGGCAGCATTTTACTGAGTGGAGGTAAAAAAGGCAAACGCTATATTTATCCCAGTGGTGAAGTGATGATCCACCAGCCTTCTCTCGGCGGTTATATCCGCGGGGTAAGTACCGACCTGGAAATTCAGGCCCGCCAGACGAAAAGGGTAAAAGATATGGGCGCAAAAATTCTCGCAGATAATTGTGGTAAGTCGATGGAACAAATCCTGAAAGACTTCGACCGTGATTACTGGATGGATGCCCAGGAAGCCGTTGAATATGGTATTGTTGACAAGGTGATCAATAAACTATAAGTATCTTATTATCAATAACTTAAATAAGTTATCAGTAAAAAACCGTCTTTCTCGGGACGGTTTTTTATTTTTGTACTCACTATCCGTGACCATATTGACTCAATATCTCAAGGAAAAAACATGGCTAAAAACATTTTGCATTGCTCATTTTGCGGGAGAAGCCGGGATGAGGTTAAAATCCTGATCGCCGGTCAGGAGGGACATATCTGTGAGAACTGTGTAGAACATGCGCGGGAGATCATAGATCAGGAACTAATGGTCAGGGATGAAAAAACTCCTAATAATTCATTCAAACTGACGATCAAAAAACCTATTGAGGTTAAAAAATTCCTCGATGAATATGTGATCGGCCAGGATGAGGCCAAAAAAGTGTTGGCCGTTGCGGTTTATAATCACTATAAACGTTTGCAGCAAAGACCGGCCGACGCTGCCGGCAACAACAACGAAGTAGAGATCGAAAAAAGCAATATCATCATGGTAGGGGAAACCGGTACCGGCAAAACCCTGCTGGCGAAGAGCATCGCACGTATGCTCAATGTGCCCTTTGCTATTGTAGACGCTACCGTATTTACTGAAGCAGGTTATGTAGGTGAAGACGTGGAAAGCATTCTTACCCGCCTGTTGCAGGTTTGTAATTATGATGTGAATGCTGCTGAAAGAGGCATTGTATACATTGATGAAATAGATAAGATCGCACGCAAAGGAGACAACCCTTCCATCACCCGCGATGTAAGTGGTGAAGGCGTGCAACAGGGCATGCTGAAACTGCTGGAAGGTACCGACGTGCTTGTACCTCCTCAGGGTGGACGCAAACACCCCGAGCAAAAGCTTATCAAGATCAATACACAGAATATTCTCTTTATCTGCGGAGGTGCATTTGACGGCATCGACAAGATCATTGCCCGCAGGGTGCAAACCAATACCATTGGTTTCAACGTTGATAAAGATCAGCAGGATAATATGAAGAAAAACCTGCTGCGTTATGTGAATGCACAGGACCTGAAATCATTCGGACTTATTCCTGAACTGCTGGGCCGTTTGCCTGTAGTTACCCATCTTGATCCGCTGGATGCCTCTACCCTGCGCGCCATCCTGACCCAACCAAAGAATGCACTGATGAAACAATACAAGAAATTGTTTGAACTGGAAGGCATTGACCTGACTATCGAAGATGATGTGCTGGACTTTATGGTAGAAAGGGCGGTGGAATATAAACTCGGAGCGCGCGGTTTACGCAGCATCTGTGAAGGCATACTGACAGATGCAATGTTTGAACTGCCATCTTCCAAAGAAACACAATTCACGCTTGATCTGGACTATGCAAAGCGTAAATTTGATAAGAGCAAACTGAGTTTGCTGAAAGTAGCTTAAGAAATAACTATAAAGCCGGAAGAGATCATCAAAAGATCTCTTCCGGCTATAAAAACTTCTCCATGCAGGAATTAATAGACCGACTGAAAGCAGAAGCCGGCTTAACAGACGAGCAGGCTAAAAAAGCCATTGAATCCATTAAAAACTACGTGGTTGAAAAATTTCCGATGCTGGAAGGCGCTGTAGGCAGCCTGTTCGGCCAAGGATAATTTACCGGATTTCTCTGCACTTTTTACCCCTCGGGTTATTGGCAGCTTCATAAGGTGTCATAGCCCTGTTGCAAGCCTGCAATGCTACCATTGCAAAAAGAACGATCCAGATAATCCTTGTCTTCATAGATAGTAGATTTGTAGTGCTAATGTAATACCCTGCATTTAAAAAAAGGAATGAATACAGCAGTATGCCCTGATCAATCGGGGTATTACTATACAAGGAGACAGGATTAGTACTAGCATCAACCGGCAAGAACAGTTTCTATCACCGCCAGTTCCTCCGCACTGAACGCTACATTCTTCAATGCATCCAGGTTATTATCCAGTTGGCTCACTGAGCTGGCTCCGATCAACACGCTGGTAACACGTTTATCTTTCAGCAACCAGGCTAGCGCCATTTGTGCTAAAGACTGATCACGCTCCTGCGCAATATTGTTCAACCGGGAGATCTTGTCCAGTTTATCCGGTGTTATATCTTCTTCTTTCAGAAATCCATGTGGATTAGCTGCTCTCGATTTCTCCGGTATGCCTTTAAGATATTTATCTGTCAGCAGTCCCTGCGCCAAAGGAGAAAAAGGAATACAACCCACTCCGTATTCTTCCAGTACATCCAGTAATCCATTTTCAGGCTGGCGCACAAACATGGAATATTTAGGTTGATGGATCAAACAGGGTGTTCCCAGGCTTCTTAATATAGAGAAAGCCTGGCGTGATTGTTCAGCGTTGTAATTGGAAATACCCGCATACAGAGCTTTACCACTTCTCACAATATGATCCAATGCTTTCATCGTTTCTTCCACCGGTGTATTCGGGTCAGGGCGATGGGAATAAAATATATCTACATAATCAAGTCCCATTCTTTTCAAACTTTGTTCAAGGCTTGTTATAAGATATTTCCGTGAGCCCCAGTCCCCATAGGGACCGGGCCACATAGTGTATCCTGCTTTGGTGGAAATAACCAGTTCATCACGCAGGTAGCCGCCAAAATCCTTTTGCAATATTGTTCCGAAGTTCTCTTCTGCAGAACCCGGTGCAGGTCCATAATTATTAGCCAGGTCGAAATGAGTAATGCCTCTGTCAAAAGCATGGCGGATAATGCTCCGGCCGTTTTTAAAATCATCTACAGATCCGAAATTATGCCAGAGCCCAAGTGATATGGCTGGTAACAATAAACCGCTTTTCCCGCAGCGGTTGTATTGCATTTCCTCGTAGCGGGAAACTGAAGGAGAATAAGACATGCAGGTAATAATTTGTCGATGAAGGTATCAATAATATTAACAATACCTGCCTGCAGAATTTCACTTTTTTCTATAGAATACTTCCATTGCAGCAGATAGATAAACCAATGGAGCATTCCAGTTGATCGCTATTTCATTGGATGCATAAGAACAGTCATTGTCAACATACATTGTTTCCGGTTCTTTAAATACATACGCACATTTGTCCTGTTGGTTAGCCTGGGCGTTGGGTCCCCCGGCCAGCAAACCTGGTACAGGAGGCACTATCCCATCTGCCACAGATGGACGATGATGCGGATGCATGGTTGATTTTGATCCTATACCAGTAACAAAACAATAACCAGTAGCATTACGGCCTAACAGGTAATCAAGATTAGCCAGTGCATGATCGAGGTAAGTTTTTTTCCCGGTTATAAAAAATGCATTCACCAGCAACCAGCCCTGATTAGCTGCTACAGCATTGCTGCCCCAGATAAAATCAGCGCGACGGCCACCGATCACAGTAGCAAAAGCATTTCTATTTGAGAGGTTGATCATTCCATCGGCCATCCTCACTACTTTATCGTGTAATTGCAGGTTGGGTTCTTTTACCAGTGGAGCCTTTTTTTCAAAACGCAGCAGCGTGAAATCACCCATCATACCAACATTTGGCCAGCTTGGGGTATCCTTTGCAGGGCCGCTGTATTTTTTTACATGTTCTGCATATACAGATTTTCCAGTAGTTGCATAAAGTTCAACCGCTGCCCAATACCATTCGTCCAAAAATGATTGATCTCCATAACCACCTGTAGTAACAGCAGGTTGAAACTTCTTATTCATCGCATCCTGGTTGTATTCTATTGCAGGATTTTTCACTGCCCATTGCCAGGCCGATGCAGCTGCTTTCAAACAACTATCACTTAAACCCGGTAATTCTTTTTCAAAACGTACCAATATGCGCGAGGCCTGTGCCGTTACTGCAGCAAAATCAAGTGTGGCCGCTGTTCCTTTCTGAACAACATAGCGCGGGGCTTTGGTTACACCGGGCATCACCATACCATCAAATGAGGCGTTGGTGCATTTATTATAAACACCGCCGTCAAACGGGTCCTGCATGCTGAGCATCCAGCGCAGGTTATAGATTATTTCATTCAATATATCGGGAATCTTATCGTCGCTCTCAGGAATATTTGTTGTTAATGTATCAAAGTACTCTGTGAAATCTTCATAAGCAGAAAGCAGGGTGCCCATGGTGATCCCTGAATTGACAATATACTTGTTATAATCACCTGCGTCATACCAACCACCTGGTGTGGATATGATGGTGCCGGCCGGCCGTTGAGCAGTAGCGGCCGAAGGATGGATCAGCACTGCTGTATCGGGATGACCTGCAGGTCTTGCCCAGGTTCCTGCATACTTTTCTTCAAGCGGCATGGATACGCGTTGATAATAATATCCTTTCAGGCTGGCAATCACAAGCGGTTCATGTATATGCGCGCGAATGGAAAAAACCGGAGAGCTTTCAATTCCCGGCACAAGCATTTTATACTGTCCTTCTTTATTTAAACTACTGAAATCAGCAAGCCGGCAAACAAGAGAAGAATTGAGGGAAGGCTTTGAAGAACCTGATCTTCCTTTTAGTACCGTATCACCTTTCAGGTTATTGATGATATAGAAGGCGTCGCTTTTACTTCCGGTTATAATTGCTTGCTTTGGTGCATTGGGATAAAAGCCAAGCTGGTTCAATAATATTGCAGGTGGCTGGCTCACTGCGCAAGAGCTAACAGCGAAAACCAGAAGCAGGATATATGGTTTACGCATTTCTACCATTTCATCATTTTCTTTACAAAAGCTGTAAGCTCGTCTGCTATTTGCTGATGTTCTTCCAGGGAAGGGTGCCAGCTACAGCCTTTATTGTATTGCCGGGAAAAGAAAAATGAATGTATCATTTCGTCCGTCTTCTGCATTTCATTTGTTATGGCTGTAAGATATTTTTTCATGGCAATAGTCAGTTTTTCATCAGCCATTGGACTGCTCAGGCAAATGATCGTGGTGGCAGGGTAATACTGGCGGAGCCTTTTCAAAAAATTTATATAGTTATTGCAAAACTGCGTCGAGTCCTGTATACCATCATTCTG
Organism: uncultured Chitinophagaceae bacterium; assembly: GCA_965990355.1. Taxonomy (GTDB): domain Bacteria; phylum Bacteroidota; class Bacteroidia; order Chitinophagales; family Chitinophagaceae; genus Terrimonas_A. The sequence continues at coordinate 1,219 of CBHEUU010000120.1, read as the reverse complement.
GCCGAGGCAAACGGTCAGCACATCCGGTTGGTATCTTTTGAAATCCCAGGCAATGGAATCTACCCGCATATTGATCTTATCAAACACCTGCGGCATGGTCACTTTCATATTGCAGCAGCTATGCATAAGCCCGATACCAGACACTGCCGATAAATGATATTGCGCGTTAAGTGTTCTTGCAGTTATGGCGCCATAACTCATGTATGCATTATGCTGATCATACCAGGTACCTTTATCGCAGGCAATCCCTGTTTGATCGCTTCCCATTCCGCAGGTAATGGAATTGCCGATGAATTCCATTTTCCGGGTGGGTACCGGAGGCAGGGTCACTAATTTTTCACACCGTATACCGGTCAATTGCAGGTAACCGATGCCAGCTTCTGTATTCTTACAGATCATCACAAGGTGTTTTCCCGGTGGCAGTTCTTTTGCCACCTGTATCGTGTCGGTGTGTGATTTTGTTTGTATCCGCCTGGCCTTCCCGTCTACCACTACTTCCAGGTAATTGTGTGAATTGCCCCATAACACTTCATCATTGATGATCATGTCACAATCACTTCCTTCAAACTGCCATTCTATATAAACACCAGGTTGCCAGAAACGGGGACGCAATGGATCGGAAAAGTCAATACGCCCGGTATAACGTATCTCCGGCGTATTAGCAGGATATAATTTCAACTGGCCTGCATTGCTGCAACTTCCAAAAAAAATTATTAATAAGATCGATAAGACGAAAGCAAAAAAACGTCGCATACTTTAAAATTATACTTTTTTATGCTTTCCCGGTTTTATTGCTTATTGGGTTCAGTGCATTCACAAGGGATTGCGACTGGTTTTTATCAATCAACTCAGTAAGTGTCTTTACTGTCTCTGCAGAAGTGAAACCATCGGGAGCAGTATTTATCACATAGTCCAGTAATTTATCAATAGTGGAAACAGCCACGTGTACGCGGGTATCCGAAGAAGCATAATAAATAAATACGGTCCCGTCATCATCAACGATCCAGCCATTGCTGAACACTACATTGGACACATCACCAATTCTCTCTTCCCCTTCGGGCGCCAGGAAATATCCGGCAGGTTTATAGATCACTTTGGTAAGGTCATTGAGATCGGTCATGAACATATACAAAACGTATCGCAAGCCAGCTGCTGTATTCCGCACTCCATGTGCAAGGTGAAGCCATCCCTGTTTTGTTTTGATCGGGGCCGGACCAGC
>CBHEUU010000119.1:0-9775 GCA_965990355.1 uncultured Chitinophagaceae bacterium | reverse complement strand
TATAACCGGTTGACATGATCTCCAGCCCGCTCTTCCGCACGGCTGGTGCGGATACCACATGCTGACCGATCAGTAATTCAGGATTGCGGCCGGATATAAGGGAGAGGTACAATAAAGCATCTGCATGTTTGCTGATCTGCGAAGCGCTGCCAGGGAACAGGACCACGGGTATGGAACAGTTTTGCTTGATATGCTGCACACATTCGTCCAGATGGTTGGAGATCACCAGGCTGCCACCAACAAGCAGATAGTCCACTTTGGCTGAAATGGATAGCTCAATCAGCTCATCCAACACGGTTTTGTTGACCTTATCGGGGTCTATAAGCACGGCAAAAGATTTCTTGCCCTGCTTTTTCTTCTCCGTTAATGAAAAATAGATGTCCTGTTTCATTCGGTACCGGTTGTACACCTACAAAAATGCGAAAAAGTTTTGTCTTTTAACCAGTTAATTTTCATGGGTATTGCAGGGGTTTATACGATCATGGTTTAAAAACGCCAGTACCCTGCAACCTGCGCAATATGATTATGCGTGGATGCATTATTCCTCCCCTGTATATACTGATACATATATCCCGCTTCAAGGTCAAATCCTGCATTCAACCGGTACCCCCCGGCAAAATACAGCCTGTTCTGATCAAAGGTTTTTCCATTCACATTGGATTTATTTCCTGTATTGATAAAGACCTCATTCTGCAAAGCTGCAAAACTGCCTTTGGAAAAACCACCTGTTGTTTGATTGGTAAGAGGGATTATGTTTCGTATAAAATAACGGAGGCGATAAGCATTTCCATAACCATCCGCTTTCAGATCATTGTTCTCAATCTTTGTTTTAGAAATAAAACGTTGCTCCACGCGAAAGCGATGCGAAACAAATACCGGTCCTGTTTTATGATTATACAATAACTGTTCCCAAATACGATGCTCAGGCAGATAACCACTCAGCCCGCTTGCTTCACGCCTGTTATGAATGTAGGCATAACCCAGGGTGAGCCCCAGTTTTTTTGTAACACTGTATTGCAGTCCTGTACGTAATAGCAATGTTTGCATATGCTCCATCTGTCCTGTACTCCGCAATTGTATGTCGGTAAGTAAACTTGTTTTCTTTCCTGTTTTTGCTGTGTTGAACAGAGCTGTCCATCCGGCAAACTGCGATTGTGCATGCAGTGAAGTGAATAAAGAAGAAGCCAGCACGAATGTGAATGCGGCCATTAAGAATCTCAGATTTTTTTTCATCAATGCCTGAATTTTTTAAATAATCCTTTCAGAATAATGCCGGAGCCGTGTAGAGTTGATCGTCTTAAAGATGCAAAAAAACAAAAAAATACTGTTATCAGATTTTTATCCTTTTATAAACCCTGTATTAACTGCCTGGTAAGGATTTCCGGCACGGGAATAGCTGAAAGTATTGCTGGTAAAGCATTTCACGGGTTAAAAGGCTTGAAATCCTTGCTGATTTGGTGTTTCACGGAAAGATGAAATGGTTTAAAAATTTTTACAATTTACCCCCGACCTGGCCAAAAAAAATTTGTCAAACGGCTTTCAGACCGATGTGCAAAAAACGCGTAACCCAGCACTGGAAAGCACTTGGGGATTTTAGTGGCCGTTTGTCCACACAATGTGCATATTTGGGCGCTGGAAATTAGAGTAGCAAAAAATATTTTCGTAAACACCCTTCCACGAGAGAATTTCAAAAACCAAGACCCTTAAATTCTTTTCATTATGGCAAATAAAAAACAGGTATCTGCTGCTGGCGGATTGCAGTTCCGTCGTCGCTTCACATCTGATGCGGTCAATGTATTTGATATGTTTGAGTATGATTACCGCACCTCGGTGATAAGGAATCCAAGTGGCGAAGTTGTGTTTGAAATGAACAACGTGGAAGTGCCAAAACAATGGAGCCAGATTGCTACTGATATCCTTGCACAAAAATATTTCCGTAAAGCAGGCGTGCCTCAACCAGATGGAAGTACCGGCAGGGAAACTTCTGCCAAACAGGTGGCACACAGGCTCGCCAATTGCTGGCGCGTATGGGGTGAAAAATATGGTTATTTCGCTTCCGCTAAAGATGCACAGGTTTTTTATGAAGAGCTCGTGTATTCGATCCTCAACCAGATGTGCGTGCCCAACAGCCCGCAATGGTTCAATACAGGTTTATATGAAAGCTATGGCATTGCCGGCAAGCCGCAGGGACATTATTATGTTGACCCTGCTGACGGCGAATTAAAGAAATCAAAAAACGCTTACGAACGTCCTCAGCCTCACGCCTGTTTTATCCTGAGCGTGGATGATGACCTCGTGAATGAAGGCGGCATCATGGACCTTTGGGTGCGTGAAGCCCGGATCTTCAAATACGGCTCTGGTGTTGGCACCAACTATTCCAATCTCCGCGGCGAAGGAGAGAAACTGAGTGGCGGCGGCACTTCCAGCGGATTGATGAGCTTTTTGAAAATAGGGGACAGGGCAGCAGGCGCTATTAAAAGCGGTGGCACTACCCGCAGGGCTGCTAAAATGGTTTGCCTTGACCTTGACCATCCGGAAATAGTGGAGTTCATCAACTGGAAAATGGAAGAAGAAAAGAAAGTGGGCGCACTTATCAATGCGGGTTATGCATCCGACTATGAAGGCGAAGCATACAAAACAGTGAGCGGTCAGAATTCCAATAACTCTGTCCGTATCCCCAATTCATTTTTCGATAAACTGAAGAAAGGGGAAGACTGGGAATTGAAAGCACGCATGGATGGAAGGGTAATGAAAAAAGTGCCTTCCAAAGCCCTGTGGGACCAGATCTCTTATGCCGCCTGGCGTTGTGCAGATCCCGGAACACAATACAATACCACGATCAATGAATGGCATACCTGCCCTGCAGGTGGAGAGATCAGGGCTTCCAATCCCTGCTCAGAATACATGTTCCTCGATAATACGGCCTGCAATCTTGCATCAGCCAACCTGATGAAATTTTATGATAAAGACAAAAATCATTTTGATGTAGAAGGCTACGAATACAATTGCCGTTTGTGGACAGTTGTATTGGAAATATCCGTGCTGATGGCGCAGTTCCCTTCCCGTGAAGTAGCACAACTGAGTTATGAATACCGCACACTTGGATTAGGTTATGCCAATCTCGGAACATTACTTATGGTAAGCGGTATTCCTTATGACAGCGAAGAAGCACGGGGTATTGCAGGAGCCATCACCGCTATCATGACAGGCATTGCTTATAAAACATCAGCAGAAATGGCTGCGGCTCTCGGTGCTTTCCCCCGTTATGAAGAAAATAAAGAACACATGATGCGTGTAATGCGCAATCACCGTCTCGCTGCTTATGATGCAGATGAATATGAAGGACTGAGCCTGAAACCACTTGGATTGAAAGCAGAGCATTGCCCCGATTACATGCTCAAAGCAGCTTGTAAAGCATGGGATGATGCAGTGGAACTGGGAGAGAAATACGGCTACCGTAATGCACAGGCAACTGTGATCGCACCTACCGGCACCATCGGCCTGGTGATGGATTGTGATACAACCGGTGTTGAACCTGATTTTGCCCTGGTGAAATTCAAAAAATTATCCGGCGGTGGTTACTTCAAGATCATCAACCAGTCAGTGCCGGATGCGCTTCGCAACCTGGGGTATACCGCTAAAGAAACCGAAGCAATTATTAAATATGCAGTCGGCTCCGCATCTTTTGCCGGCGCACCTTTTATCAATCATCAAACGCTGAGTGAAAAAGGATTTATTGCGGAAGAGATCAAAAAGCTGGATGCGGCTGTTGTTTCTGCATTCGATATCGCTTTTGTGTTCAATAAATATTCATTAGGTGAAGAATGCCTGCAAAGGCTTGGATTCACTCCTGACCAATACAATGATTTTGAATGGAACCTGCTGGAAGCATTAGGTTTTACCGAAGAGCAGATAGAAGCCGCTAACGATTATGTATGCGGTACCATGATGCTGGAAGGAGCGCCTTTGCTGAAAGATGAACACCTGCCCGTTTTTGACTGTGCCAATAAATGCGGAAAGAAAGGCCAGCGCTACATACATGCACATGGTCATATCCGTATGATGGGAGCAGCACAGCCGTTTATCAGCGGTGCTATTTCCAAAACGATCAACCTGCCGCATGAAGCAAGCGTGGAAGAAATTGCAGATGCTTACCTGCTAAGCTGGGAATTAGGTTTGAAAGCATGCGCACTTTATCGTGATGGTTCCAAGCTTTCCCAACCGCTCAGCAATAAATCAGATAAGAAAAAGAAAACAGAAACAGCTACGGAAGAAGTTGCGGAGAAAGCTCCTGCACAACCTGCAGTGTCCAACATCGTTGATCTTGGAAAGCTCACAGTAGATGAACTGCTGGAAGAAGTGCAGAAAAGAGTACAGTCTTCACCTGATACCAAACTGAAAAGGAAACTGGCCAGTATTGTTGAACGCCGCGCATTGCCAGCCAAGAGAAGAGGCTTTACACAAAAAGCCAAGATCAACGGACAGGCAATCTTCCTGCGTACCGGAGAATATGGTGATGGAACTTTAGGTGAAATATTTATTGATATGGCCAAAGAAGGAGCTACCATGCGCAGTATGATGAACTGCTTTGCGATCTCCATCTCCATCGGTCTTCAATATGGTGTACCGCTGGAAGAGTTTGTAGATAAGTTTGCCTTTACCAAATTTGATCCTTCAGGTTTTGTAGAGCATCCGAATATCAAATCCACTACTTCCATTGTTGATTTTATCTTCCGTGTACTAGGCTATGAATATCTTGGCCGCACAGACCTGGTGCATGTGCTGGACAAACCTGAAGTGATGAATACGGGCGCTGATGATTGGGATGAAGTTCCTTCCAATGGATTGGAGTATGTAAAGGACCCTGAGTTGTCGAGTGTTCGCATCACACCATCTTCAGGAAATGTTGCGCCACAACCTGCAAAAGCTTACCGTGCAGCACAGCCCGTTAAAAAAGCAGATACAGGAATGGATGCGATGAATGCTGCAGCGAAAAATATGCAAAGCGATGCACCTGCCTGTAATGTGTGCGGGCATATCATGATGCGTAGTGGTACCTGTTATAAATGTTTGAATTGTGGCAACCAGGGCGGTTGCAGCTAAACAAGTAAGGACGGAAAACCAACTATAGAAACAATGTACCTTGAACTGCATCCCGGCCTTGATAGCCGGGATGTTTTTTAAATTAAATGAACACCCTGTTATCGTAACTGTAGTTCTCCCTGAATTCCTTAGGTGTGCACCCTTTCTTCTTCCTGAACAGGCGATTGAAATTGGAGATGTTGTTAAATCCACAATTGTAAGCAACTTCTGCTACCGACTGGGTTGTATCTATCAGCAATCTTGATGCGTGACCTAACCGCATTTCCAGCAAACTGTCCATAAACGTGATGCCGGTTCTGTTTTTAAAAAAGCGACTGAAAGAAACATCCGTCATATTTGCCAGCTTTGATACTTCAGACAGAGTGATCGGCTTTTGAAAATTCAGGTTCATGTATTCAATCGTTCTTTCTATTCTCCTGCTGTTGTAAGACAGTTCGGCGTTGCTGAAACTTGCATCAGACAGTGTATGCATATTACGGGAAATGGAAAGATCATGCAGGATGGATAATAACTCCAGCACAGAATCAAATCCTTGTTTCTGTCCTAAGATCGTAAGCCGCGGATGTATCAGTTCAATGGTTTGCCGGGAAAATAGGAGTCCTCTTGCAGAGCGCTCCAGCATATTGCGGATGAAGCTGAGCTGGTTGCGGCGTAAAAATTTTTCATCAAACAAATCCTTATGAAACTGTATAGTGATCTCCCGGATTTCTTTGCTCGTGCATTTATGCGTTTGCCAAACGTGGGGAAGGTTGGAACCGACCAATACGAGTTCGAGATCATCAATTTCTCCGATATGATCTCCAACAACGCGCTTGGCGCCTTTTGCATTCATGATAAAATTCAGTTCGAGTTCTTCATGGCTGTGAAGGGGAAAATCAAAATTTGATTTCACCCGGCTGAACATGGTGAAACAATCGCTGCTGGTGAGTGGAGTGATCTCCCGCATGATTTTTTTCTGCATATGGCAATGCTTGATTATGAATAAAGGTAAATAAAAACAGATAAAATAGTATTATTTATTAAGCCTGGCACTCCAGAAATGTATGCGATTGCAACACTTGTATTAAAAGCATTTTTACCCTTGATTTCATTTGAGTAGCAAAAAAAAGCATTATGATTGGATAATATAGTATTAGTAATTGGTATATCAATAAAGTTATTTTTGGTGAAATAACTTGCTATATGAGACAAAAACGATTCCCTTGGGCAATCGCAATGACTATTGCGTTAGTCTTGCTCTCCTCATCGCTTTTCGCCCAGAAAAGACTTGTTACAGGAATAATCTCAGATCAGAACAATACGCCACTCTCCGGTGCTACCGTAACAGTAAAAGGGGAAAAGGAAGTGACTACCACAGATGCCAATGGCGCTTTCAAAATTTCTGTATCATCCGATAAGGCCATCTTGCTGGTGTCTTATGTAGGAGGTAAAAGCATTGAAATTGCAACAGAAGGAAAACTCGCTGTAAGCGGCGCTCTTACCATCACCGACACTAAGCTCAGCGAAGTGGTGGTGATCGGTTACGGTTCTAAACGGAGAGCAGATATCTCTTCTTCGATCTCCTCAGTAAGCAGTAAAGATTTGAAAGACCTACCTGTAGCTGGTGTAGACCAGGCACTGCAGGGAAAAGTGGCCGGTGTTACTGTTACCAATAACAGTGGGCAACCCGGTGGCGGTGTGTCTATTAAAGTACGCGGAGTAACTACCATTAATAGCAACGACCCGTTGATCGTGATTGACGGTGTTCCTTTTACAAGTAACACTAAAAAAAGCACCGGTTATGCGGGGCTCGGTGGTTCAGATGGGCAAACTGGCAATAGTGTAATGTCCACGCTGAACCCAGGCGATATAGAATCCGTAGATATCCTGAAAGATGCGTCTGCACAGGCTATCTACGGTTCACTCGCTGCGAATGGTGTAATACTCATTACTACCAAAAAAGGAAAGAACGGCGAAGGCAAGCTTAATTATGATATGTATTTCGGACAGCAACGTGTGGCCCGTAAGCTTGACCTGATGAACCTTCGCGAGTTTGCAGAATATCAGAATGCAACAGCGCCTTTGCTGGGTCTTACTCCTTCACCGGAGTTTGCCGATCCTTCTATTTTAGGTGAGGGTACCGACTGGCAGGATGCCATGTTTCAAACTGCTAACATGCAAAATCACCAGTTGAGTTTTTCCGGTGGAAAGGATAAGACTAATTATTATCTCTCCCTCAACTACTTTAACCAGGAAGGTATTTTGATCGGCTCCGATTTCAAGCGTTATTCAAGCCGCTTCAGCCTGGACCATCAATTAAAAACATGGTTGAAAATAGGTGTAAGTGCTAATGCATCGCGTAGCATTCAGAATGTGACGCTGGCTGACGCAGCAGAAGGCACGATCTGGTGGGGTGCAGTACAAAGCCCGCTGATACCAGTGAAAAACCTGGATGGAAGCTGGGGTGGTGGACAAACCATCGGAGGCATTAAATATACCCAGGACAATCCTGTTGCACGCAGTCATTTCCGGGGAAATAAATCGGTCAGTTCACAGGTATTCGGTAACATTTATGCAGAAGTACAATTCCTCAAAAATTTTTCCCTGCGCAATGAATTTTCTTATTCACTTGGGTTGAATAATAATACGGCTTTTCAGTTGGCTGGTAATATCGGCCCTACAGAACTCCGGTCACAACTGTTTGATTCACGTGCCAACAGTTATTATTATGCTGTCAGGAATTACCTGAACTATAATAAGTATTTCGGTAAACACAGTATTAGCGCCACTGCCGGTCATGAAGCACAATATTCTTATTACGAACAGCTCAGTGGTAAGAAAGTGGACCTGCAGAATAATATTCCTGACCTGAACTCAGGCAGCAGTGATCGTTCTACCTGGGAATTGGGTGGAGGCAAGAGTGAATGGGCCATGGAATCATACTTCGCCCGCGGCACTTATACGTATGATAACCGTTATTCCTTAAGCCTTACTATCCGTGCTGATGGTTCTTCCAATTTCGGCCCCAATAATAAATGGGGATATTTCCCTGCCGGTTCTTTTGCATGGACGGTGACGAATGAGCCATTCGCACAGGATTGGGGTGGCACAGTAAGCAACCTGAAACTCCGGGTGGGCTATGGATCTGTTGGTACTCAAAATCTGCCATCTGGTGCACAAAACCCGCCATATACTTCAGCAATTGGTTTCTGGCCTGGCCCTGTTGGCTTTGGCAATTCGAACTATCTGAATGGTATTGCGAACCCTGATCTCAGCTGGGAATCAGTGGTAACAAAAAATATTGGTGTGGATGCTTCACTGTTCAATGGTATCATTGACTTATCAGTGGATGTGTATAAAAAGACAACCAGTGATATGCTGTTGTTCCTCACAGGTCCACGCCTTATCGGTGTAGGTGATCAGTGGGATGACCTGAAAGCACCTATCGGTAACGTAGGCCAGATGTCAAACAAAGGAATTGATATCAGTATTTCCAGCAATAATATACGCAGCAAGAATTTTACGTGGAAAACCAATTTTATCTTCTCTCATTTTAAGAACAAGCTGGACAAAATGGCTAACTCCACTGCTGGCCTTACTGGCAGGGTTTATTATGATAACTATATTATTACTTACACCAATCCCGGTTATGCTGTTGGGTCTTTCTTCGGACTTGTAACAAATGGTTTGTTCCGTACACAGGCTGACCTGGATAATAGTCTTCCTCAATTTGGATATGAGATCAAGCCGGAAGAAACCTGGTTGGGTGATATCCGTTTCAAAGACGTAAACGGTCCTGATGGAAAACCTGATAATGTTATTGATGCAAATGATATCACCTTTATCGGAAGCCCACTGCCCAAGTTTACCTACGGATTGACCAACACTTTCCAGTTCAAAGGTTTTGATGCTTCAGTATTCCTCCAGGGAAGTTATGGTTCCAAGATATTCAACTTTCTGAGATGGCAATTGGAAAAAATGGACAATGCATATTACAACCAGATGCGTAGCGTGAAGGACCGGTACACAAGTGATAATCCCAACGGAAGCTTGCCTCGCTTTACCAATACAAATGTGAACAACGTTTACATGTCTGACCGCTATGTGGAAAGTGGCTCTTATATGCGCATACAAAATGTAACAATTGGCTACAGGCTGCCTACAAGGCTGATCAGCAAGGCCCGGATCACCAATGTACGTTTCTATATGTCTATTCAAAACCTGCACACCTTCTCCGATTATAAAGGGTATGACCCGGAAGTGGGTGCATTCAATAACAATATCCGTTTGATGAACGTGGATATGGGCCACTATCCCAATCCCCGCACTTTCACTTTCGGAGCTAATATTGAATTATAACATTAACAACTACACAAAAACATACTCGGATGAAAAAGCAACGTGTATATGCCTTATTGATGATAATAATCGTAACGGCATCGTGTAAAAAAACTTTTATTGAGCGGCCATCGCTGGATGGCACCACGCTTAGTAACTATTATAACACTGCTGAAGAAGTGAGAGGGCTTACCAGCACACTTTATGGATTGCCCTGGTCAGGATTTGAAAACCGCGCCATGGATGCCATTGGTGATGTAATGTCAGGTAATGAATATAGCGGTGGAAATGATGATCCTCCTTTTGCAAATTTCTCTTTTGCTGCTACTTCTGTTCGTATTGCTGATACATGGAA
>CBHEUU010000118.1:0-9780 GCA_965990355.1 uncultured Chitinophagaceae bacterium | reverse complement strand
TTCCCGGCATCAAAGACCTGCCTGATTATGTAAAAGATTATCCAAAGCAACTGGAAGAAAGAACAAAAAGAGCTGCAGCGCGTGCAGTAAATATCACTGGTCCTTTCTGGTCGCCTGCCGGCAAATATGCTGTGCTTGATCTTCGCTCCGAGGATAATAAAGACCGCTGGCTGATGTTGCTGGACACTGCTACCGGCAAACTGAAACTTCTGGACCGCCAGCGGGATGAAGCCTGGATCGGCGGCCCTGGTATTGGTTTCGGTGGCACAGGTTGGATAGATGAACAGACTTTCTATTTTCAATCAGAAGCTACCGGGTATTCGCACTTATATACGATTAATGTAGCAACAGCTGAAAAGAAAGCGCTGACCTCAGGAAAATATGAAGTGCAGCAAGCCCGCCTTTCAAAGGATAAAAAATCTTTTTATATCAGCACCAATGAAGTGCATCCGGGTGAGCAGCAGTTTTACCGTTTAACCATTGCTACCGGTAAGCAGGAACGTCTTACAACCATGACCGGTGCTAACCAGGTAACTATCTCTCCCGATGAAAAATACCTGGCCGTACTTTATTCTTATTCCACCAAACCATGGGAACTGTACCTGCAGGAAAATAAAGTGGGTGGCCGTATTGAGCAGATCACGGATAAAGCCCAAAGTGCAGAATTCAAATCATACAACTGGCGCGATCCTGAAGTGATCACCTTTACTGCACGTGATGGTGCTACAGTGTATGCACGCCTTTACAAACCCGCAAACCCCGCTCCCTCCAAACCAGCCGTATTATTTGTACATGGTGCAGGCTATCTGCAAAACGCGCATAAATGGTGGAGCAGTTATTTCCGGGAGTATATGTTCAACAACATACTTGCGGATAACGGCTATTATGTGCTGGATATTGATTACCGTGGCAGCGCAGGCTATGGCCGCGATTGGAGAACAGGCATCTACCGCCATATGGGAGGCAAAGACCTCACCGATCATGTGGATGGTATTCAATACCTGGTCAAAAATTTCGGCGTGAATCCGAAGAATGTGGGTTTATACGGTGGATCTTACGGCGGCTTTATCACCCTGATGGGTTTATTTACCGAGCCCAATGTATTCGCTTCCGGTGCAGCCCTGCGGCCGGTTACCGACTGGGCCAATTATAACCACGGATATACTTCCAATATCCTGAATGAACCTTATACCGACAGCATTGCTTACCGCAAGAGCTCTCCCTACTATTTTGCGGATGGATTGAAAGGCAACCTGCTTATCTGCCATGGTATGGTGGATGTGAATGTGCACTACCAGGATGCGGTGAAGCTGGCGCAACGTCTTATAGAGCTTGGGAAAGACAACTGGGAACTGGCTTCCTACCCCATGGAAGACCACGGGTTTGTGGAACCCAGCAGCTGGACGGATGAATACAAAAGAATTTTCAAACTTTTTGAGAACACTTTAAAAAAGTAAACCATAACTTCGGGAAATACCACTCTCTTTATTGTTTGCCGTTTTTTAATAATCCTCTCAAAAAACGACTATGAAGTATCAAAACATTTTACTGCTGATGTTGTGTTGCGCAACAATGAATCTCTATGCGCAAAATAACTTTACGATCAGTCCTGAAAAGCCCAAAGCCGGCGATCTTGTAACCATCACGTATGAGCCAGCAGGCGATCTTGCCAATACCACGGCTATGGTGGAAGCTGTAGCTTATATGATGACGCAGGGACGTCAAAAAGCTTATGATATCAAGCTTGCTCGCAGCTATGGAAAATTCAAAGGCACGGTACAAACCGACACTACTGATCTCTTTCTTTATTTCGCTTTTTCTGTTGACAAGACATTTGATAATAACTTCAACAAAGGTTATTGGACACTTCTGTACAATGGTGACAGCGTGAAGAAAGGAGCCAATGCAATGAGATCGATGTACCATCAATACTATATTACCACAGCAGGTGGCGAAAAAGATGTTGCAAAAGCCCTGGAAAGCTATGAGCAGGAATTTGCATTATACCCTGCCAGCAAAAAGACATACATGGGATCTTACCTGCGGTTGCTGAATGCTGAAAAGCCTGCGGAAGGCACTGCTTTGTTGCAGAAAGAAATTGAATCAACCTTAAAAGCTGGTTTGCAAACCGAAGAGGACTATAGCTATATTGAAGGATTGTACAACTCGGCTAAACTTCCTCAGCAAGCCAAACTGATTAACGGGGTGAAAAAAGAAAAATATCCCAATGGTCAATGGATAGTGACTGACCAGGTGAATAAATTTTACAGCGAACGGACACCTGTTAAAAAACAGGAACTGCTGAATGAGATCACAAAGAAAATTGAAACAGATTCTGCCTGGAAAAGCTTAAGGACAGCATTGCCGTCCTACCAGATCAACGTGCTTGGAAGCTATTTGGCCGCCAAGGATTGGGACGGTTTCAACAAGACCTTAGCTTCCTTTCCCATTCAGGATTCCAACCAATTAGCTTCTTTGTATAATAATGTGGCCTGGAACATACAGGAAACTGACAGCAACCTGGTGTTTGCAGAAGACCTCTCCCGTTTTGCCGCAGAAAGGGCCAAAAAACAATGGTTAACGCCCACTGCGCCCAAGCCTGATTATATGACCCAGAAACAATGGGAGAATAGCCGGAAAAGCAACTATGCAATGTATGCAGATACTTATGCCATGGTATTGTATAAGCTGGGTAAATATAAAAAGGGACTCCCTTACGCCAAAGATGCAGCCCTTGTTATCAATGAAGGAAAGAATGCGGATGAGAATAATACCTACGGCCTTCTTGCAGAAAAAGCGTTGCCGGTAAAAACATACAAAGCACAACTGGAACAATTCGTAAAAGACGGCAAATCCACTTCCGGCATTACCGGCATTCTAGAAAAAGTATATAAGAAAGAAAAGAAAACAGCAGAAGGTTTCGATGCATATCTCGCCGGCCTGCAGAAAGAGGCTTATGTGAAAATGGTGGAGCATCTGCAGAAATCCATGCTGGATGAAGCAGCGCCTTCTTTTGCCTTATACAATCTCGATGGCAATAAGATTGATATCACTGAACTCAAAGGGAAAGTAGTGATCGTTGATTTCTGGGCTACCTGGTGCGGTCCCTGCAAAGCTTCTTTCCCGGGCATGCAGAAAGTTGTAAGCAAATACAAGGATGATCCCAATGTCAAATTTGTATTTGTTGATACATGGGAACAGGGCGATGAGAAAAAGAAAAATGCCCAGGAGTTCATCACAAAAAACAAATACTCATTTGATGTGCTGATGGACAACGAAGACAAAGTGGTTAACCAGTTCAAAGTAGATGGTATCCCCACCAAATTCGTAATTGATAAAGAAGGCAAGATCCGTTTCAAAGCAGTTGGCTTTGACGGCAGCGACGACAAACTGATGCAGGAACTGACTGCGATGATTGAGATAGCGGGCAGTCCTTCCAAGAAAGCGTTCTGATCGTTGTTCCCCCGGCCCAGGTTTAAGAAAAATATCAACAATAGTATATTAAGAGCCGGGGTCTCCTCAACGTTGAGGGGACCCCGGCTCTTATTTTCTTTAAACTCGTACGTTTACTGAATCAGGGCCGGGGTGACACTACAGCAGGATGTGACCATAAACCCAAACTTCTCTATATTTGTAGTCTAACAAACTTAGGTTATGGCGAAGCAATTCGAAGATTTTGATGCAAACCTGGCTGGTGAGGATGGAAAGACTGAAGAGACCAAAAGCAGTTGGTTCAAACGGATAAAAAAAGGGATTAATACAAAAACCTCGGAGAAAAAAGAAACACCGGAAGGCTTATGGACCAAATGCCCGGAGTGTAATTATATCTGTACGATGACGGAATTGCGGGAGCATTTGTTCGTTTGCCCCAAATGCAGCTATCATCACCGGGTCAATAGCAGCGAATACTACGATATCCTCTTTGATAATGGCTCTTTCACGGAATTGTTTGATAATATCCGTTCAAAGGATTACCTGGAATTTACTGACCTGAAACCCTATAAAAAAAGACTGGAAGAGATCTGGAGCAAATCAGATCTGAAAGACTCCATGCGGGTGGCAGTCGGCAAAGTTGGCGGCCATGATATCGTGATCGCCTGTATGGATTTTGAGTTCATCGGCGGTTCCCTTGGCAGCGTAATGGGAGAAAAATTCTCACGGGCGGTGGATTACTGTATTGCCCATAAAATGCCATATATGGTGATCAGCAAGAGCGGTGGCGCCAGGATGATGGAAAGTGCTTTTTCCCTGATGCAGTTGGCCAAAACCAGCGGCAAGCTCTCCCAACTGAGCGATGCAGGCCTCCCTTATATTTCCCTGCTCACCGACCCCACTTTCGGGGGTATATCCGCTTCTTTCGGGATGCTGGGTGATCTAAATATTGCGGAACCCGGTGCCCTGATCGGTTTTGCCGGTCCGCGCGTGATCAAGGAAACGATCAAGAAAGACCTGCCGGAAGGCTTCCAGCGCAGCGAATTCCTTCTGGACCACGGGTTCCTGGATTTTATCGTGCCCAGAACGGAGCTGAAGGACAAACTGGCCAAAGTGATCGGTTTATTCAGGAATTAATATCATCCCCTAAATTTGACAGCTAAGAGGTACTTTTGCCTCTTATTTTTTTGTGCATGGCAGAAATGAGAAACAGATCGGCTTATCATGAATACTTCATCGATGCAAAATATGAAGCAGGCATGGTATTGCAGGGCACGGAAGTGAAATCAATCCGCGGCGGAAAGGTCAGCTTTAACGATAGTTATTGCCTGCTCCACCACGGGGAAATATGGATTAAATCCTTACACATTGCTGAATACTCGCATGGCAACCTCAACAACCATGATCCTGTGCGCGACAGGAAACTGTTGCTTCAGAAAAAAGAGATCCGGAAAATTGAGGCCAAACTAAAAGAAAAAGGCTATACGCTGATCCCCTTGCGCATGTATTTCAATGATAAAAACCTGGTCAAAATAGAAATAGGTCTGGCCAAGGGTAAAAAACTTCATGATAAGCGTGAAAGTATTAAGCAGAAGGATGTGGAAAGGGAAATGAAGCGCCATTTGCGGTAGCCGGGACCCTAGCATGATTTTTGACAAACCAAACCAACATGAAAAAACTCTTCCTCCTTGCCACTGTTTTTTTAACCATTCACGGGTATGGACAGTCTGTTTTCGGATATTGGTATGGGTATGGAAACGTGAAAGTAAAAAGCTCAGCCAGCAATTATTTGGTGGAAATGATCCTGCAGCCGGAAAAGGGTTATGTAAAAGGCGTGCTGAACTACTATTTTAAAAATACTTACCGTAGTGTTCAGGTGAAAGGTAATTACAGTACTACCACCCGCGAGCTGAACCTGTATAATGTTCCCGTCACTTATTTCGGTTCCAACAGCAATATGGAAATTGATTGCATCATGAACCTTCGGGCCAGCCTGAGGGCCGCCAAAGCTGGTTCTAACCTGGTGGGTGCTTTTACGGGATTACCGGAAAACCGTTACACTTGTTTTGATATCAATTTCAACCTTGCCTTGAATGAAGATGCCAGTCAAAAGGATTCGGTACTGAAAGCCATTCGTGAGTACAAAGAAACTTACCAGGTATGGACGCCTTCTCCTTCGGATACATTACAGGCAGTGACCATCCAGCAGCGTAAAGTGATAAACTACGTGGTGGAAGATGAATTCAAGAAAAGGGAATCTGTTGTGGCTACCGAAATAGAAGTGAATTCAGATTCCATTAAAGTGGATTTTTATGATAACGGTGAAATAGATGGAGATTCTATTTCTGTTTTTTTCAATAATCAGTTACTCGCTTTTTCGCAACGGCTGAGCACGCGTTCCATTCATTTTAACCTGGCACTTGATTCAACAAAAACGGTTAATGAACTGAGCATGTTTGCAGATAACCTTGGGTCCATTCCACCCAATACAGCGTTGATGATTATTTCTGATGGAGATAAACAACATGAGATACGGTTGTCGAGCAGCCTGGAAAAAAATGCAACGATACGGATCCGGCGAAAACGTAAATAGTAATAACACATAAAAAGTAAAGGATGACATTCAATGATGTCATCCTTTACTTTTTTTATACCGCTCTGCCCTACTGCTTCAATACCTGTATGCTTTTCTTATTTTTCCCTTCTCCTTCCACCGTCAGCACATATACGCCGGCTTTTAATGCGCTGATATCTTTCCTGATTTGTTTTTGCGCTTTATTCACCTGCCAGCGTTGCAACATACGGCCGCTGATATCAGTCAGTGTCAGGGTTTGATATCCTTCGCTGTCCAGGTCAATCACCAGCAAGCCATCGGTTGGATTGGGATATGCGCGAAACCCGGTAACCGTTGGCAACAACGTACTGCTTCCTGTTTGAACACTTCTCACACCCCGACCTGTGCCTCCAGGTAATGTGCAATTATCAATGCTGAACCAGTTGAATTTAAAACTGCCAGACAATACATGAATGCCAGTATAGGAAAGCGCGGGTAAAACAATAGTATCCTTTATTGTTTGCCATACGCCGCCCGTAGATGGAATATCAATCACGCCGAATGTAAAAGTGCTATGACCTATGCGTACTTGCGATGCAGCAGTGGATGATACTCTCAAACTGATGGTATACGCACCGGAATCAGGAACATTGAGTGTATTGTAAGCAAACCAATGTCCTGCAGCCAATCCTGCAAAATTCTGGCCGCCACCAATATCTGTACAGGTTTGCAGGTACGGACCAGGATGCCGGTTGGAAAAACTTTCTGCTTCATATTTCTGGTTCACCGTGCAGCTTAAAACGGAGAGATTGGCCGTTCCCTGTATCGTATCGGAAGATACGGTTACGGTATAGTTACCTGCTGTCGTGCCTGCTGTTGCCAACCCTGTTGCACTGACGCTGTTGCCTGCTCCGCTTACAGACCATACCGGCGAAGGAATGGTCATTTCCACATTCGTTGCATCATAACCAGTAGCTGTGAACTGTTGCGTCGCACCGGGAGCAAGATTGACTGAAACGGGTGATACTTCAATCCTGGATAAGACACGCGGCGCTTCTGCGCAGTTGTCAATCGAAAACCAGTTGAACCTAAATGTGCCTGACAATACATGGATGCCTGTGTATGTTAAAGCAGGCAGTGTTATTGTATCCCTGATCGTTTTCCATACACCACCAGTGTTAGGAATATCAATCTCACCAAAGTTCAATCCGCTATGTCCTATTTTCACTTTGGCAACGGCAGTGGATAATACGCGTAAGCTGATGGTATACCGTCCCGCGACCGGCACATTCAGAGTATTATAGGCAAACCAATGTCCAGCCGCCAATCCTGTAAAATTCTGTCCGCCGCCTGTATCAGTACAGGCCTGAAGGGTTGGTCCTGGGGCATACGAAGAAGCACTCTCCGCTTCATGTTTGTTATTCACCGTACAGGTATAATCTACAATGGCAGTAGCACTGCTGCTGATAGAATCTTTTGTTACCGTTACAGTATATGTTCCGGGAACGGTTCCTGCTGTGAAAATACCGGTATTGCTGACTGAATTGCCTGTACCGTTTACTGACCAATTCGGAGTGAATGCAAAAAGGCTGTCATTCTGATCATACCCCTTCACAGTAAACTGGTGTGAAGCTCCAACGGGCACAATAGCTGTATCCGGCTGTATCTCGATGCGGGTAAGCACTGGCGGTGGTTTTACTGTTACTAAAGCTTTTCCGAACAGAGTATTGGTAACAGCGGCCATAAGATTAAACTGGCCTATTGCACCGGTACGCAACAATCCATTTGATGTAACAGTATTGCCTGATCCATTGATAAACCATAATGGAGCCGGCGATAAAGCCATGTAATCATTATTCTGATCAAAACCTGTTGCCGTAAACTGAAGACTGTCGCCAAGGATCAGTTGAGTGGTGTCAGGGTTTACTTTGATCTTTGTCAGCCTCACCGAATCTGCAGGTACGATCTCCAGCCAATTGAAATTCCAGCCGGACGCATTAGCGGTAACGCGGATCGTTTTTTGTCCCGGGCCAAATACGATAGGCGCAGAACTTACCGTGATCCAGTTTTGCCAGCCGCCACTTGCAGGCAGTTTAAGCGTAGTAAGCAATGTTGTGTCCAGTTGTACTTTTAAACTGGAAGCATAACTTACCGCTACGCGGAATTTGATACGGTAGGCCGCAGAATCGGGTACATTCAAATCATATTCCATCCATGTATTGGTGCCAATATAACTCACGTTCAGACCACCTCCTGTATCGGAAGTCGGTTCTGTGCAGCATACATTGGAATTATCAAATTGTTCTGCTTGTATTTTAGCAGGAATTGATTTGTAGTTGGTAGCCCTCACGTTCACATTGGTGTTTCCTGCTACAGTCACACTATCCACTGTTGCAGTAGCCGTAACCACACCTGATGATTGCACAGTGGCCAATCCTGAAGCGTTGATCGTATTACCTGTACCGGTAATGCTCCATACAGGTGTGATTGCCATCACGTGTCCATTCTGATCGAGTGCGCGCGCTGTGTATTGTTGTGTTTTGCCTGGTAATAAAGACAGGTCTGCTGGTGTAACGGTTACGCTATCCAGTACAGGTGTTCCCAAACCTTTCTGATAAATGCGCACATAATCCACGATCATACTGTCGGGCCAGTCGGCTTCAACGATATTGCCGCCCATGCCTCCGCCGATCGCCACGTTCAATATGAGATGGAATTTCTGGTCAAATGGCCAGTCCTTCCAGTCTGTTTGCGGGTTCACATACGTATAGCAATGCATGCTGTCATACACGAAGCGTAATGAATCTGGCGTCCATTCAACAATGTAATCATGGTATACTGTATCTGCATTGGGAATATTCTTAGAAGCTGAAAGATGACCACCATTCGTCCAGTTGTTATTCTGCGTATGCACAGTTGAAAGCACATTGCCGAAATTATTTCCTACATGTTCCATGATGTCTATCTCCCCGCTGCGTGGCCAGGCGCCATAAGCACTGCCTGTAGGCATCAGCCAGATAGCAGGCCATGATCCTCTGGCCCTTGGCAGTTTAGCCCGCACTACAACTTTACCATACAGGAAATCCATTTTATTCTGCGATATCAATCTTCCTGATGACCATGGCTCAGTGGTAGTTCCGTTCGGAAAATCTTTTTTCCCTTTTATGATCAACGCTCCGTTCTCCACACGGATATTATCGTGTGTGGTATCGGTATACACTTGCTGTTCCCCATTGATCCAGCCCTTGG
The DNA here is from genome assembly GCA_965990355.1 of uncultured Chitinophagaceae bacterium. Lineage (GTDB taxonomy): Bacteria > Bacteroidota > Bacteroidia > Chitinophagales > Chitinophagaceae > Terrimonas_A. The sequence continues at coordinate 545 of CBHEUU010000118.1, read as the reverse complement.
GTTTGGGATCAACGGTCCACTTGCTTCGATCCGGCAAACCATTTACGGAAAATTCATCCTGGTATACCATTGTCCAGTTAGGATTACCATCAAAAACAACCGTGCCACGTGCAGTATAACTCGTGGTATTTGGATTTACCAGTTCCAGGCCGCTTACAGAAAGTTTTAATACCGTCCTGGAATAATTGGCCGGTGAATTACCGCTCAAAATGATATTGGCAATTGTATCGTTTATGCGCTGCACACTGCCAATACTTACTCCCGGAGGGAGATTGGACGCCGTCCAGTTAGAAGCAGTTAAAGCTGGCTGGAACACATCTCCGTTTAATTTGGCTTGTATCACAGCACTGTCTTCCTGCCCCATCGCGATATTGGTATTTGTAAGCGTAATCCCTGTAGGATTGGGAGCCTGCACCAGATCAAAATACAGGATACCATTGGCTTTCTTTCCCCGCGGGCTTCGCCGTGGAGAACGATCTCGACGCCGCCGGAGAATCGGGCTTCGCGGACGCGGTGCACCGCGCGGGTGGGCTACCTCGCCCACC
>CBHEUU010000117.1:0-9848 GCA_965990355.1 uncultured Chitinophagaceae bacterium | reverse complement strand
TCCGTTGCGTCATCTCCTCCACTCTCTGATTCGGGTGCCGGTGTTATTTCACCTTCCGCTACCGGACTGGCCACTTCAGCTTGCTCTTCATCGAGCTTGGTGATGGCAGCTATTTCATCGCCTTCATCCAGCCTGATCAGTTTTACACCCTGCGTCGCTCTTCCCTGTTCACTGATATTGGCCACTTTCATCCGGATCGTTACACCACTTTTACAAGTGATCATCAGGTCCTGCGTTTCCGATACATCCAGCATGCCTACAAGACTGCCTGTTTTTTCTGTTACATTGATGGTTTTAACTCCTTTACCACCGCGGTTAGTGTAACGGTACTCCCCAACAGGTGTTCTTTTTCCAAATCCTTTTTCACTTACCACCAACACCGTTTTGGATGCATCGGCTTCAGGGTTTACACAAATCATACCAACTACTTCATCATTTGCATCTTCCACTTCAATACCAGCTACGCCGATAGCGCCACGGCCTGTTGCCCGCACTTTTTCTTCGGAGAAACGGATCGCGCGGCCACTCTTCACTGCCATCATGATCTCGGAATGACCATCGGTCATTTTTGCTTCCAGCAATTCATCACCTTCATTGATGGTGATGGCATTCACACCTGTCTGGCGCGGACGGCTGAAATCAAGCAATTCTGTTTTCTTGATGATTCCCTTCTTGGTACAAAGTACAATATTGTGTGATTTTACAAACTCCTCGTCTTTCAAATCTTTCACATCAATGATGGCGCGGATCTTATCATCCTGGGGTAACTGGATCAGATTCTGGATCGCCCTTCCCTTGCTGGTTTTTTCTCCTTCGGGTATTTCGTATACGTTCAACCAGTAGCATCTGCCTTTTTCAGTAAAGAACAACATACTATGGTGGGTGGAAGCTACTAAAAGATGCTCAATATAATCCTCGTCCCTTGTTTTGCCCCCGATCACTCCCCGGCCACCGCGGCGCTGCGACCGGTATTCATCTGCCGGCGTGCGTTTGATATAGCCCAGGTGTGAAATGGTGATCACCACATCTTCTTCCTTGATCAGGTCTTTAATGCGTACTTCATTATCCAGGTAAGTGATCTCGGTTTTCCTTTCATCACCATATTTTTCCTTGATCTCCAGCAACTCTTTTTTGATCACACCATAACGGAGCGCTTCATTGGCCAGCAACTCTTTCAGTTCCGCGATCAGTTTCATCAGCTCATCATACTCTGCTTTGATCTTTTCCCTGTCCATGCCGGTAAGGCGTTGTAAACGCAATTCCAGTATGGCTTTGGCCTGTATTTCATCCAACCCCCAGCCTGCATTCACCAGGTTGTCTTTTGCAATATCCGGTGTGGCTGAATTACGGATCATGGCGATCACTTCATCCAGGTGATCCAGTGCTATCAGGTAGCCCTGCAATATGTGCGCACGCTTTTCTGCTTCTCTTAATTCATACTGCGCACGGCGAATAACCACTTCATGACGGAACTCCACAAACTCGCTGATCAGTTCTTTCAGGTTAAGCGTTCTTGGCCTTCCCTTCACAATGGCAACGTTGTTGATGCCATAAGAAGTTTGCAGTTCGGTGAGTTTGTAAAGTTGGTTGACGATCACATTGGCCACTCCATCCCTTTTCAGATCGATCACAATACGGGTGCCTTCTTTGTTATTCGATTCATTGTTCACGTGGGCCACACCTTCAATCAGTTTTTCATTCACCAGTTCGCCGATGCGGTTGGTCAATGAATCCCTGTTAACCTGGTAAGGCACTTCTGTGATGATGATCTGTTCGCGTCCGCTCGGTTTTGTTTCAATAGTCAAACGTCCTCTCAGCACCACACGGCCTCTTCCGAAATGCATGGCAGCCTTCACTCCTTCCATTCCGTAGATGATGCCGGCGGTAGGGAAATCAGGCGCTTTCACATGCTGCATCAGTTCATCAATCGTGATCTCACGGTTGTCGATATAAGCCACGCAGCCATCAATCGTTTCTGAAAGATTATGCGGCATCATGTTCGTGGCCATACCAACGGCGATACCGCTGCTGCCATTAATTAACAGTTGTGGAATTCGCGTTGGCAGTATAGACGGTTCTTTTTCCGAATCGTCAAAATTGAGTTGGAAATCGACTGTGTCTTTTTCGATATCATCCAGCATGTGTTCACCGAGGCGATCCAATCTCACTTCGGTATACCTCATTGCTGCAGGATCATCACCATCCTGGTTACCGAAATTACCCTGGCCATCAACCAGCGTATAGCGCATGTTCCATTCCTGTGCAAGACGGGCCATGGCAAAATAAACAGAAGAATCACCATGCGGGTGGTATTTACCTAATACCTCACCTACCACACGGGCTGATTTTTTATACGGTTTGTTATGATTCAGCCCAAGCTCATTCATCGCAAACAGAATGCGCCTGTGCACCGGCTTGAAACCATCTCTTACATCTGGCAACGCACGGCCCACTATCACCGACATCGAATAGTCAATGTAAGCGGTCTTCATCTGCTCCTCGATATTTACGGGAATAATCCGGTCAATATCACTCGTTTCCTGTGGTTCAAAATTCTCTTCCATAATTATTAGGGATCTTTGTTATTTGCCCTTCAAAATCAAGGGTTTTAAGGGCTTGCAAATCTACTTTTTTTGGAGCTCAAAACTGTTTTTTGCCCTATTTTTCCACCTCTGTGGATTATTGTGCAGCAACCGGAAAATAGGAGTTTTATAACATCCCCTTTGCACTTGACGGCACAGATTTTTCGTTTAATATACCGACCAATAGTGAACGATATGGCGAATTACCTTCTTCTGCGCAACAACAAGGAAACAGGGCCGTTTTCCCTGGAAGAATTGTTAAAAACAGGCCTGAAGCCTTATGACCTGGTATGGATCCCCGGGAAAAGTGCAGCCTGGCGTTATCCCAGTGAAATTGATGAATTGAAGGCTTATGCCCCGGAAGTGGAAGAACAGCCCTTCGACCGGTTCTTCAAAAAACCTGGTACTGACAAAGCCGACCCTGTGCCTGTACCTACTACTCAAGAGGAAATACCCGTGGCACACCAGGCTTATGCTCCCAAAGTTGCCGTTGCAGAACAGCAGAAATATGTAGCAAAGAAATCGGTGTTCGTTACCCTTCCCGGGCAACTGGCAGAAAAGAAAACTGTCCCCACCCCCACACCCAAACCGGCACCAAAACCCGCGCCCACTCCAATACCGGATTATACCGCAACAGACATAAATGAAACGATCAGCATCACCGAAAACCCTGTTGCCAAAATAAAATATTCGCAGCCCCTTGATGAAATCAAGGAAATGTATGTAAAAACACTCAGGGAGCGGAAAGACAGGATCGCAAGAAAAAGCTTTATGAAAATAAGCCTGAAAAGAGTGGCCGTTGTAGGCGGGCTGATCGGGATCGGCGTGCTTGTAGGGTTCATTCTTCAGTCAAAGCCAGCAGCAAACAGCAATCTTGCCCAGATCCAGCCTTCTGCGGGCAACACAGCGCTTACAGCAAATACTCCCCCTGCCGAACCTGAATCAGCAGGTGTTTCAGTACCTGATCAATCCACAACAGTCATACCTCCTGCTGGAGAACAACCAGTTCAACAAAAACAGGAATCCCGGCAAAAACAATTGGCTTCATCACCTGTAGCGCCCGCCGCGGCAGACAAGAACACAGATGAACCTTCTGCAAGAAAAGAAGAAACTATTGTTCCTCCTGCAAAAAATGCAAAAGCAATAATGCCTGCGCCACAGCAAAAAGATGAGCCATCTGTTGAGCAGAGCTATATAGCAGCTGAACAAAATCCTGTTACCGGTGAAAGAACACGCGCAGTGAGATCATCACAACAAAAAGAAAATACAGAAGAGAAAACTTTATCTGCCACCCCTGATCGTTCTTCTTCCCCTTCATCCAATGAAAGAGCACTTGCCGGTTTGGGAAACCAGGTATCAGTAAGCAGTAATGATTATAAACGTGTGGCACTGGGTGGTATCCGCAACCTGGAACTGACAGTAACAAACCGTTCTAAATATAGTCTTGACCAGGTAACAGTGGAATTACAATACATCAAGCCCAATGATCAACCGGTTAAAACGGAAATGATACAATTCAAATCTATTTCGGCTAATGAATCTGCTACCGTACGTGTTCCTGATACCAACCGCGGAGTAAGAGTAGAATTTAAAATAGTAAGAATAGGCAGCAGACAGGCAAATGATTTAGCGGTAGGAAACCGTTAAAAGTTGAATATTGATTATTGAATATTGAACATTTCTACGCCAGACAATATTCAATATTCAACAATCAATATTCAATGCTCAACAAGATGAGTCATTATTTACCAAAGGAATAAAAGATCCCTGCCTGTATTACACTGTTCTTAAAATCAGGATCAATATTAGAACCACTGAAATCACCCACTTTTGAAAGACCGGCCATATAACGTGCGCCTATACCAAAGCCGCCTTTGCTCTGGAAGCCGAGACCTGCACCAATAGAAAGATCTAGTCCTTTGGCAAAATCACTGATGGTCTGATCGCCGATGTTCTCATCGATCTTAAAACTGACCTGTGGCCCTGCTTCAAGATAAAAACCTCCGGCTGTTTTGAATCTAGCCATCACAGGCACTGAAATGTAGGTCAGCTTCCAGTCATAACTGCCGCTCACATTCTCAGCTTTTGCACCCTGTGTTGATATCAATGCTTCAGGCTGTATGGAAAATGCACCGAATGCAATATTCAAATAGCCACCAGCATGAAATCCTACCAATGCTTTTTTATCAACTGAACTGAAATCACCACCGGTGAAATTGGAGACGTTGACGCCTGCTTTCAAACCACCGGTAAGATTTTGACTATAGCCGGCCAAGCCGGTCAGCAGCAATACAGCTACGAATACTTTTTTCATAAAATTTAATTTGTTAATGCTAAGAGGTTCCCAAATAAAGTGCCAAGGGTTTTAACCTATTTAGGATATTTGTTGTATGAAGAAAATACTTTTATTTGGTGCAGGCAAGTCTGCTACCGTTTTAATTGACTATTTATTACAACATGCAGGCGCAGAAAACTGGAAACTTGTAGTAGCAGATGCCAACCTGCAACTGGCCCTTGAAAAGATCAATCACTCCCCTTCCGGCGAAGCCGTTTCTTTTGATATCCGGGACGCAAATAAACGCGCTGAATATATCAGCGAAGCTGACCTTGTAATTTCCATGTTACCGCCTGTGTTGCACAACACTGTTGCAAAAGACTGCCTGCAGCTTGGCAAAAGCCTGCTCACAGCTTCGTATGTTGACAATGAAATGCGCAGTATAGCTGCTGAGATAAAAGATAAAGGCCTTATTTTTCTTTGTGAAATGGGACTTGATCCGGGTATTGACCATATGAGCGCGATGAAGATCATTGACGGCATCCGGAAGAAAGGGGGAAAAATAACCTCATTCCGCTCTCATTGCGGCGGGTTGGTCGCTCCTGAAAGTGACGACAATCCCTGGCATTATAAAATAAGCTGGAACCCACGCAATATCATACTCGCTGGTAAAGCAGGTGCACATTATCGTGAAGATGGCAAAGACGTTCAGCTGCCTTATGAAAAATTATTTACACCCGATCGTTTGGTGACTGTGCCAGAACATGGTTCATTCAGTTGGTATCCCAACCGGGATTCACTAAGCTATGCACCACTATATGGTTTGGAAGACACCACCACTTTTATCCGCACCACTCTCCGCCATCCTGAGTTTATGCATGGTTGGAAGAATATCGTTAATCTGAAGTTAACGGATGAAACACCCGCCTATCAAAGCGACGGTAAAAGCCTGCAGGAAGTTTTTCAGCAACACCTGAGCTCTCATGGTTTCAGTGAATGGCTGACGCGGCAGGTAAATGAAGCGAACCTTACCTCCAGGCAATTATTATTTCTTGGAATGGATGATAAGAAAACCCTGGTGAATAAAGGCTTTTGCAGCCCTGCAGATCTGCTGCAGGTAGCCGTGGAAACAAAGTTAAGCCTGCAACCAGGCGATAAGGATATGATCGTTATGCTGCACGAATTTGGATATGAAGAAGCCGGAAAGCCGGTCAATATCCAAAGCTCACTTGTTGTAAAAGGTGAAGACAGTTTAAGAACAGCCATGGCAAAAACAGTTGGCCTGCCATTAGCCATTGCTGCGAAACTTATCCTGAAAGGCAAGTTGAAATTAACCGGCCTGCATATTCCTACGTCGGAAGAAATATATGAGCCGGTGTTGAAGGAACTGGCAGAAAATGGGATCAGCTTTACAGAAAGCGATGCGTGAAAGTGATTTATTACTTCACTTCCTTATCCCTTACGTTTAATTCCTTATAACCAACATCCCTGAATACCAATTTATATTTACCAGGTTTCAGGTAAAGGCTATAATAACCATAATCGGAAGTAATATAAGTTTGATCAGCCGGTATGAGCTTCCCTAATGGCTGGCGGTTATATTCATCTTCATAATAAGCCTGCACCATAAATAATGCTTTTTCCTGCGGGGAAATGGTCACTTCTTTACGTTCACCATTCAGGGATAGCCATGATGGTCTGTTGTTTTTATACACAGAAGGCGGATGGATCACATAGATATCATATCCTTCCTGCTCAATCAGTACTAAAGGATTTCTATTCTTTAAAAGCACTACCGGTTCGTCAATATTGATCCTTTGCAATAAAGTTTCATAATACAGGCGGCCAAACTCAAAGCTGCTGCCTTCGGTAAAAAGAGTTTGGTTTATGGTCAGGGGATTGATCCCGCTTAATTGTTTAAATGCAAGACCCATGGGAATATATTCCTTGCCTAATCCTGTTTCTGAAATATGACCATAACCTGCGAGTACAAACATTTTAGCTTTGGGATCACGTTTGATCACTTCATACAAGTGAGCAGCCTGGGCTGAATCCCTTTGAGTGGGTGTATGTTTATACCCGATAGTATCTTCATAAGAAACCAGTGTATAACCCAGGGAAAGAGCTTTCCTGATCAGTTCGCCGGCAACAGGTTCTTTTGCATAAAAGCCCGTTTTATCGTTCAATTGTTGCGGGGAATGGTCAGCATAATTGCTCAGCATTTCCATAGCCAGGTAACGGAACCCTTCTTTATACAGGTCTTCCAGCAGGCTGTAGGTAAATGCGCGATGGACAGGTTTATTATGTGCTTCATTGATCATCACCACCTGTGCATCGAGTGCCCTGCCGGCAATATAATTGGATGCGTTGATAGATTGAATATCGCGAAGCTGTTGCACTTGCTGCTGAATGAACATTTTTGCATCGCGTTGCACTGTATCATACGATTTTATTCCATAGTAATCTGCCATGCGCGTATCACCTGCAAAAGAGAGGAACTGGCTGAAGTTGTCATAAAAATTCTTATCACCTTCCAGCTTCCTGAATTTATCTTCCCAACCAATCGCCTGGTATAGTGGATACAAATAATGAATCCCTTCTTTGATCGTATTGGTGAGATAAGTGATGGAGGAATCTTCTTTCCCCGGCGTTTGCGTAGCCGTAAACCGGCGGATCTGCTCAAACGGTGTGGACTGTTGCGCCTGCGTTCCGGCAAACCAAAGGAAAAGAAATAAAACAAGGAAAAACTTTTGCATACCTGGATATTCGCCGCAATATTAAGCAGGCTGCTGTTAGTGAAAGCCTAAAGTTAACCAGGCAGCCCGGTCAGCAACTTCGTCAATTCGGCAACCCCTTCCGTAGCAGGCTTTTCAATCAGCGTGAGATTATCCATTGGCGATGTGTAAGGGATCTTTTTATCAATGATGAATTTCGGCGTATGCCTTGCTACATAATGCACCAGGCCTGCTGCAGGATAAACCACCAATGAAGTGCCTACCACCACGAAGATTTCCGCGGCATGGATAATAGGAATGGCTTCTTCCATTTTCGGCACAGGCTCTTCAAACCAAACAATGGCCGGTCTTAACTGATGGCCCCGCTTATCCAGGTCGCCCAGTTTCATATCTCCGCGGATCTCATACAATGTTTCTTCATCACGCTCACTCCTCATTTTAAATATTTCACCGTGCAGATGCACTACCCTGGAAGAGCCGGCCCTTTCATGCAGGTCGTCTATGTTTTGCGTGATGATGGTGACGTTATAATCTTTTTCCAGTGCAGCCAAACCGGTGTGTGCAGCATTGGGATGAGCTTCTGCTACATTCTGGCGGCGCATATTGTAAAAATCCAGCACCAGTTGCGGATTACGTTTCCAGGCTCCGGGAGTAGCTACTTCTCTTACATCATATCCTTCCCATAAACCATCGCTGTCGCGAAAAGTTTTCAATCCGCTTTCCGCGCTTATTCCTGCGCCGGAAAGGACTACGAGATGTTTTCTTTGCTTTGCCAAGTGAATAGTTGTTTCAGGAAAATTAAATCAAAAACCAGGAAGGATTATATATTTATCTTACTCCCCCGCCATCTTCATAACAGTTTCCCATTCTTTATCTGTCACCGGTTGAACAGATAAACGCCCCAGCTTCACCAATGCCATATTCGCTAATTCTTTTTTGGTCTTGATCTCTGCAAGGCCAACAGGCTTCTTTAATTTTTTATGCGGTGCAAAATCAACTGCCACCCAGGCTTCTTCAGATGTGGTAGGATCCTGGTAAGCTTCTTTCACCACTTTTGCTATTCCTACAATTTCGAGTCCTTCATTGCTATGATAGAAAAAAGCGAGATCGCCTTTTTTCATTGCCCTGAGATTATTGCGGGCTGCATAATTGCGTACGCCATCCCAGAAAGTTTTCTTGTCTTTTTCCAATTGTTCCCAGGAATAGGTGGAGGGTTCTGATTTGATAAGCCAGTATGCCATACGTTATAAACGGTTTTATAGATTTCAAAATTAGCTGAACCTGGATAAAAAAATCATTCCTTTTTTGCAATCCAATTCTTCTGCAGGCAACGTAATTAAAAATGTTTGCTGCGCGACAAACCTGTTCTTCAACACTAAATATTTTTTTTCAACAAACCTAAACGATCAATTATTATGAAAAAGATCAGACCTCTCGGGCTGCTATTGATAGCCTCACTTATCCTGAATATCTCCTATGCACAAAAAACGGTGGAAGTTGGTGGTGCGCCTATGTATCAATCCAAAAACATTATTGAGAATGCCATGAACTCAAAAGACCATACAACACTTGTGGCCGCTGTAAAAGCAGCTGGATTGGTGGAAACCCTGCAAGGTGCTGGTCCGTTTACTGTATTCGCTCCTACCAATGCGGCTTTTGATATGCTGCCAAAAGGAACAGTGGAATCATTGATAAAACCAGAAAACAAAGACAAGCTTACCGGCATACTCACTTATCATGTAGTGGCTGGTAAACTGGACACCAGGACCCTCGACACCTGGATCAAAGCCGGTAAAGGAACTGCCGAATTAAAAACCGTACAGGGTGGCAAGCTGTGGGTTATGAAAAAAGATAGCCAGTACTGGCTGAAAGATGAAACAGGTGGTATGGCTGCTATCACCATCAAAGATGTGTATCAAAGCAACGGAGTGATACAGGTGATTGACCATGTGCTGATGAAGTGATCTTTATTCGATGGCCGATGTTCGATTGCCGATGGCCGGGGGAACTCACAGATATTGCTTGCTCGGCGACCGGCAATCGAACATCGGCCATCGAATTCCTACCATCCATTAGCCAGCACATCGGCCAGATGAAGCGTTTGAATAGAATAACCTTTCTGTTTGATATAACCCTGCAAATGCATAAGACAGGAAAGATCTGTGGAGATCAGGTATTGAGCCTCAGTAGCCAGCGCATTCTCTACTTTTTGCTCGCCCATGCCAATAGAAATAGCTTCAAACTTCACGGCGAAAG
>CBHEUU010000116.1:0-9854 GCA_965990355.1 uncultured Chitinophagaceae bacterium | reverse complement strand
TCAACAGTAAATCTATAAACCTTGTACAACAAGATGAGATCAGTATTTGTTTTTGGCTTATTCCTTATGCCGTGTCTTGCTTCGGCACAGCTCTATCGTGGTCATGAGGTGAAACCGGATCAGCTTTCTATTCGTTTGGCTGAAGGAGTATTGAATATACATCCGCTTTCAGACAAAGTAATCAGAGTGCAGTGGGAAAAAAATGGACTGAAAGAAGAGCAGCAATTCGTGCTAACCGCTCAGCAAAAAAAACCAGCGTTTAAGGTAACAACTGAAGGGCAAAAGCTCCGGTTGAGCACAAAATCTGTTTCGTTATACTTTGACAAACAGACCGGCAGTATCGAATACAAAGATGCGGCGGGCAAAACTTTTCTCCGGGAAAAGCCGGGAAGCCGGAAGCTTCAACCGGATACGATTGCAGGACAATCATGTTTTATTGCAGAACAACAGTTCGAGTCACCTGCTGATGAGTATTTATTTGGATTAGGGCAATTCCAGGATGGTCATTATAACCTGAGGAATATTACCCGAAAACTGATCCAGGTGAATTCACAGATTGCGATCCCGTTTCTTTACTCAAGCAAGGGTTATGGCATTTTGTGGCATCAATACGGCATTACTGATTTCAATCCTGCTGACAATTCCATCCGTCTTCTAAAGGCTGATACTTCAGCAACCAGTGGCAAAGAGCTTGAGGTAACAACCACAGCGGGCACACAGAAAGTATTCCGCAGGCAGGCGTTATACTCAGGGGAGTTTAATATGGCAAAGGATGGTGAGTACATTATCATGCTTGATCTCGGCGGAATGGATAGCCGCCATTTTGTAGTGATCGATGGAGTTCCGCTGATCGATCAATCTAACCAATGGCTACCGCCTGCGGTCAGTAAAAACATCAGGCTGAAAGCAGGATTGCATAAGGTACAGGTTGTATGCCAGGGAAATAATCAGCCTTCGCTTTCCTGGAAGATGACAGAAGATGTGACAACTTTCAGGTCACCCAATGCAAAGTCGCTCGATTATATCGTAATGCAAGGCGACGGCCCTGATGAAATAATTACAGATTACCGCAACCTCACAGGCAATGTGCCTATGTTACCATTATGGGCTTACGGATTCTGGCAATGCCGCGAACGTTATACATCCGGCAAACACCTTGTTGAAACTGTACAGGAATTCCGCAAGCGCAAACTTCCTGTAGATGTGATCGTACAGGATTGGCAATACTGGGGTAAATATGGTTGGGGTGTTCCCAAATTTGACGAGGCTAATTATCCTGAACCGGAAAAATTCATTCAACAATTACATGATCTCAATGCGAAGTTCTCCATCTCAGTTTGGGAGAATCTTGACAAGAAATCTGAAGTAGCAAAAGAGTATCTCGATAAAAACTTATACATTCCTAACAGTCCGTGGATAGACATCTTCAATCCACAAACCCAACAAACGCATTGGAATGCATTAAACAAAAACCTGTTTACTTACGGAGTTGATTCATGGTGGATGGACGCAACAGAGCCGGAGAATGATGCATTGAAAGGGAAGCAAACATTTTTCGGCCCCGGTGAATTTTACCGTCTTGTCTATCCTTTCTTTGTCAGCAAAGCTGTATATGAAGGTCAGCGGAAGACTGATCCGCAAAAAAGGGTGGTAACGCTTACGCGATCCGCTTTTCCCGGACAGCAACGATTTGGTACGATCAACTGGTCAGGCGATATCGGCTGGGATTGGGATGCATACAAAAGGCAGATCGTAGCAGGATTAAACTTTTCGTTGACTGGCATGCCTTACTGGACAACGGATATCGGCGGATTCTTCCGGCCAGGCAGGGCGCAATACACTGATCCGAAATATCATGATATTTTATTGCGGTGGTTCCAGTGGGGCACATTTAATACCATCTTCCGTATGCATGGTTATCAAACTGAAACAGAACCGTGGAAGTACGGTGATATGGTGATGAATGGCATGCGTAGCATGCTTGACCTACGCTACCGTTTGATGCCATACATCTATTCAGAAGGATGGCAGATCTCCCGCAACGGATCAACCATGATACGCCCGATGGTGATGGATTTTAAAAATGATACGGCTGCCATTGCGCAGGCATACCAGTATATGTTTGGTAAAGCGTTTCTGGTTGCACCAATTACTGCCCCGGGAGTTCAGGAATGGAGCGTTTACCTGCCTAAGACTGTTGGTGGCTGGTATGACTTCTGGACTGGTCAGCGTTTTACAGGCGGACAAGTCAGCAAGGTGGCTGCACCGCCTGATAAAATCCCTCTGTTTGTAAAAGCAGGAGCAATTGTTCCGATGGGGAAGTTCTTACAATACACATCAGAAAAGCCGATGGACACACTTGAAGTAAGAATATACAGAGGAGCTAATGGACAGTTCACGCTTTACAATGATGAAGGCGATAACTATAATTATGAACAAGGCAGATACAGGTTAATTCCTTTTAACTGGAATGAACAACGGCACACCCTGACGATAGGACGGCAGCAGGGAGATTATAAGGGCGCGCCTCGTAAATACGTGTTCAAGATCGTTTGGGTAGACAGGCAGGATGGGTATGGTATACAAAATAGTTCGTCAACCAGGACGGTTATTTACAATGGAGAAAAAGTTAGCGTTGTTAAACGCTAACTTATCTTCACTTTGGTGCCGGTTCTCATGGCTTCATAAATAGCCTGCAGGTATTTCACATCCCTTTTTCCCATTTCACCCGGGACGATGCTGCGTGTTTTGTTTTTAATCGATAATGCAAATGCATCCATTTGTTTTGCCTGTTGGTTCACCGGGGTAAAATTCATAGCACCTTCAGGTGTCGTGCCTTTCACGCCGCCATAATTGAAAGCAGGACGAAGTTCAAACTTTCCCTTTTCCGCTGTTGCGGTAAGGAAGTTGATATTATCATCATAGCTGGCCTTTCCTTCACCTGTTAATCCTCCGGGAAAATCAAATTTCCAGGTCAACGATTGTTCAACGTCTTTGAATCTTGCCGGATCTGTTTTTTGTCCTTCAACAGCTGTTACAGCAATTGGCTCCATACCAGATGTATAACACATTCCCTGTACCACATATATACCTACGTCCATTAATGGACCTCCACCTGCATATTCTTTGCTCAATCTCCACTGACCGGCGCTTGCCTTGAAGCCAAAGGCGCCATTCATTTGTTTCAGATCACCATACACTTTTTGTGTTCCCAGCCGCATCATTTCCTTATTGAATGGATCGAAGTGCAGTCGATAACCGATTGAAAGCTGCCGGTCTGCTTTTTGAGCAGCGGCGATCATCCGGTCGCAATCCTGTACCGTAATGGCCATCGGCTTTTCGCAGATCACATGCTTGCCGGCCTGGAAAGCGCGGACGGTGTATTCCGCATGCATGTTGTTGGGTAATACAACATAAATGATATCAATATCAGGATTGTTTTTTATGTCGTCGTAATTGGCATAGGAATAAATATTTTTATCGGGTATCTTATATTTTTCTTTCCATACCGGGATCTTCCCTGGTGTACCCGTTACGATGCCAGCCAGGTAACAATGTTCCGTCTGTTGCAAGGCCGGGGCGAGTTGTCCCGTAGCATAATTACCCAGACCAACCAGCGCAACTCCCAGTTTTCCGTTTTTAGCGGGCATTTTGATACCAGATAAGTTGAGCAAATGCATACCTGCAGCAGTAATGCCGAGCTGATAAATGAATTGACGGCGGGAAGATGTTATTGTCTTTTTCATATATGAAGCTTAATGGTTAACGAGGTATGTGTTTGAACCGGCCTCACTTTGTCAATGCGAGCACGACTACGCTCGCCGGAGGCAGTTTCAGCGTTATCCTGTTGCCAGCTAATTTCGTACCATCATAGTTAACAGGCTTGATCTTTTCAGGATTTTCAAAACTATTATAATCCTGCATCCGTGCTGACTTCAATATTCTTCCTGACACTGTTTTATACGAAGCGCCGGTAACGTTGATCGAAATTGTCTGCTCTTTATTCGGATCGATATTGACGAGCGAAATATGAGTGACGCCATTCTTATCTACCGATGCCGATGAATTGATTGCTTTCAATTTCTCCTTACCCAGCGTATAGTCTGTGCTGATAACCGTAAGAGGCAGCATCAGCGCATCGTGATGTACATTAAACATTTCCATTACGTGGTAGGTTGGTGTGAGCAGGATCTTTTCACCTTCTGTCAGGATCACCGCCTGCAGCACGTTGACGATCTGCGCAAGATTTGCCATCTTCACGCGGTCTGCATGATTGTTGAAAATGTTCAGGTTGCTGCCGGCAATCATTGCATCACGCATGGTGTTTTGCTGGAACAGGAAGGCCGGATTGGTACCAGGTTCCACATCATACCAGCCACCCCATTCATCCACGGCCAGCGCTTTTTTCTTTTTAGGATCATATTTATCCATGATCGCACTGTGCTTGCTGATCAGCTCTTCCATCAGCAAAGCCCGTTGCATGGTGGTAAAATATTGCTTTTCGGAAAAATCAGTGGCGGAGCCTTTATTATTCCAGTCGATCACACTATAATGATGTAATCCCAACGCGTCAAACATGGAGGGTGGCAATTCTTTCATTAATACCTCCGTCCAGTGATAATCATCATCACTGGCGCCACTGGCAATGCGATAGATCTTATCGCTGTTATTCCAGTCGGTCATGAACGTGGCATACTGACGATAGATGTTAGCATAATGTTCTACTTTCATATTGCCACCGCAACCCCAGGCTTCATTGCCTAATCCCCAGAACGGCACTTTCCATGGTGTGCTGCGTCCGTTGGCCATACGCAGATCAGTCATGGGACTTGACCCATTTGGATGTGTGGTATATTTCAGCCAGTCGCTCAACTCACCAGGAGATCCGCTGCCAACATTGCCGCTCAGGTAAGGTTCAGCACCGAGTTCTTCGCAAAGGTTCAAAAATTCATTGGTGCCGAAACTGTTGTCTTCTTTAGTGTTGCCCCACCATACATTTAACATGCTTGGACGGCTTTTTTTTGGTCCGATGCCATCTTTCCAATGATAGGTGTCTGCAAAGCATCCGCCGGGCCATCTCAGCACAGGTACTTTCATTTTCTTTAATGCGGCTAATACATCAAGGCGAATGCCGTTCTTATTCGGTATCGTCGTATTACTGTCGCCGATATAAAGACCTCCATAAACACATCTTCCCAAGTGCTCTGAGAAATGGCCGTAAATGTTTTTACTGATCGTGTCCCTGGCTTTCGTGACATTGATCGCTATAATATTCTGGCCACTTGCAAACAATGCAAGCAATATCAGTGCCGGTAACAGGAAGAGTCTTTTCATTACTGAATTTTTATTTCTTTGCTTAATACGTTGGAGGTTGTCTTGTTTTTTACACCAGGCTGGCCGCCGCCAACACTGATCGTCAATTTGCCTGTGGGCAGGTAAGGCTTCCCGTCGGCTTCATTTACCAATGACAGTTGATCCGGCGTAAGACTAAAAGTGACCAATTGGCTTGCACCTGCTTTCAACGTTATCCGCTGAAAGCCTTTTAACTGCCGGAGTGGGTTTTTACCTTTTATACCGGGGTGGGAGATATAGAGTTGAACCACTTCTTCGCCATCTGTTTTACCGGTATTTGTTACACGAACGCTTATTTTCAGATTGGCCTTTTTATTGATTGTAGCAGGATGGTTCAATGCCTCATACCTGAACGTTGTATAGCTCAAGCCATATCCAAATGGATATAAAGGTTCTCCTTTGAAATAACGATAGGTACGCCCATTCATGTCATAACTCATAAATGAAGGGAGATCAGCATCGCTCTTATAGAACGTGACAGGCAGGCGGCCTGCGGGATTGTAATCGCCAAACAGTACATCAGCAATAGCTGTACCGGCGCTTTGTCCGCCATACCAGGCATTAATGATTGCTGGTATGTGCTCATTTTCCCAGGGAATTGCAATGGCGCTGCCTGTCATCATAACGAATACAACAGGTTTGCCTGATGCCTGCAGTTTTTTCATCAGTTCGGTCTGAACAGCCGGCAACATGATAGAAGTGCGGTCACCACCATTAAAACCAGGATAATCGACTCTCATTTCTTCCCCTTCAAGTTGTGGTGAGATACCGCCTGCAAACAGGACCACATCTGCATCTTTAACACGATCCAGTAAAGCAGTGTAATTGGTTTGCTCAAAGTTTCCGGCTCTCAGGCGGACATTCGCCTTACCTTCTCCCTGCCAGTATTCCAGTACAAGTTTATATGTCTTGTTTCTTTCTGTGTTCAGCTTATATATCCGTGCACCCCAGCGGTTACGTGTCCAGGCATTTAATACTTCTTTATCATCAACCAACAACCGGTATCCATCATCTGCCTCCACTTCCAAAGAGATATTGCCATCTTTGTCTGCTGTGTATTGGGTGGTATAGCGTGCAGAGAAATTATTTGCCCTGATATTACCTGTTACCGATTGTCCTTCCTGCCAGAAATGATCGATAGCAGCTTCTGTGACTGTGACCTCAGGGCTGCCTTGCAATTCTTTATTGTTGAAGTATTCAGCCTTAAAACCTTTTTTTCCTTCGAAAGAATATTGTGCGCTGATGTCTTTGTAAGCAAGTAGGGTATCATTGGTGAAATTCACAGCCTTCTCATAAATCACCTCAGTTTGATTACCCAGTTTTTCGCGGATGCCATTCAGAAGCGTAACGATTTTTGATGGTGTGCCGTTATAGTTGCCGAGCACTGAAATATTGTTGTCGGCGTTCGGGCCCAGCACAACGATCTTCCGGATATTTTTCTTCAGCGGTAATATGTTGTTTTCATTCTTCAGCAAAACGATAGATTGTTGCGCCATTTTCAATGCATGCGCCTGGTGCGGAACGCTTTCCAATACGCTGGCAGGAGTTTGTGCAAACTTGACCATTGATACAGGATCGAACATACCCAACCGGTACCGGATGGTAAACAATCTTTTTAATGAAACATCGAGTTGGGATTCTTTGATCAATCCTTTCTTTACGGCGTCGATCAGTGTGTAGTAGACAGTCTGTCCGCATTCCACATCGGTACCATGCAATACCGCATCTACAGCAGCGGAAGTAGCATCCGGGTGTGTTTTATGATATTTAAAGAAATCATCAATCGCCCAGCAATCGGACGTAACATAGCCGGTAAACTTCCACTGTGTGCGAAGGATATCATTCATCAGTAGATCGTTCCCGCAGCAAGGCTGGGCATTGACAGCGTTGTAAGCGCACATAACACCTGCGACGTTGGCTTTGGTGATGAGTTCTTTAAATGCGGGCAGATAAGTGTCCCAAAGATCATACGTTGTCGGGTTAAAGTTATCAGCATGACGGGATGGTTCGGGTCCGCTGTGCACGGCAAAGTGTTTGGCACAGGCTGCGGCTTTCAGGTATTTGGGATCTTCGCCCTGGAGGCCACGCACAAAAGCGCGTCCCAGCATGGCGGTAAGAAAAGGATCTTCACCATAGGTTTCCTGCCCGCGTCCCCAGCGGGGATCACGAAAGATATTGATATTGGGTGTCCAGTAGGTGAGGCCAAGATATCTTTCATTGGTCCTGCCAAGTTCAACAGCTTTGTTATAAATAGCCCTTCCTTCCAATGCGGAGTAATCCGCCATGCGGTAAAGGGAATTGGTATCCCAGGTAGCAGCCATGCCAATTGCCTGCGGAAATACGGTCGTTTTAAAAGGTGTTCTCGCCACACCATGTAATACTTCGTTCCACCAGTCATAAGCCGGAATTCCCAGTCGCTGGATGGCCGGCGTTGCATTCAGCATCTGGCCCACTTTCTCTTCCAGCGTCAACCGGCTGACGACATCATTCACCCGCTGTTCTACAGGCAGGCTCGTGTTCCACATCGGAAATGATTTGTATTCCTGTGCTGTTACCTGTATACCAGTAAAGACAAATAAAAGGCAAACAATTTTTCTCATATTGATCAAATGCGGCGAAATGGATGTACGCATGATGTTAGTTATTCTTTTTGGTTTCAACCACTTTAAAGAAAGCAGGCTTTGGTTGCAGCTTCCTGTCAAACAAAAGAGGGTAATTGGTGCGGCCTCTTACCGGCCAGCCATTGAGCCAGCTTTGTCCGTCGTCCACTCCCCAGAAGGTTACTCTCGTGACTTTATCTTTATGCTTCAGGAATAACCGGAAAAGCTTTTCATAGTCGCTGGCGAGTTGTTGCTGCACACTATCCGGAAGTCCATTTACATAAGGATTAAGCGAGGGATCTTCTTTCATTCGCTGGTTAACGTCTGCACCAGAGAAATTGCGGGGCAGCACTTCAATGTCCAGCTCTGTGAACATTACTTTCAGACCAAGCGCTGAATACTGCAGGATGCTTTCTTCGATCTCTTTAAAAGGCACCCGGCCGATATGCCAGTGTCCCTGTATACCAACACCGTCTATTCTTACACCGGCATCCTTGATCTTTTTCACGAGTGCAATACAGCCCGCTCGTTTTTTCGGCTGCTCGTTATTATAATCATTGTAATAAAGCTCGGTGGTAGGAGCGGCTGCCTGTGCAAGACGGAATGCCTCTGTTACAAAGTCATCACCCAACTTTGAAAGAAACACAGATTTGCGCATGGTGCCATCCTCATTTAACGCTTCGTTTACCACATCCCAGGAATAAACCTGTTTTTCATAACGGCTGGCGACAGTGGTGATATGATTTTTAAAAAAAGTTTTAAATGAATCTACGTCCTGTATCCTTCTGGCGAAAGCCGGCAACTGGCTATGCCAGATAAGGGTGTGAGCATTGATCTTAATATTGTTCTTTTTTCCATACGCCACCAGTTTATCCGCCAGGTCGAAATTGTAAACATCCCATTGCGGATGGAGTATCTCTGCTTTCATCACGTTTTCAGGTGTTGCCATATTGAATTGCTGCCTGATCAATGCATCTACCATGGGATCGCGCTCTTCTATCTGCGGTGTATTCAGCGCTGTTCCGATACCGAAATCATCTTTGAATACTTCTTTCAGTGAAGGTATGCTGTTCGCTGATGAGGGTGTTTCGTTTGGCGTAGTGCTGGTCTTGCTGGCTGTGCATGAAACAAATAATAGTGCAATGGCAGCGATCGCAACAGAATTTCGTTTTGTTATCATTGTGTTGATTTGTTTTGTCGGTGTTTGTTGAATCCGGATGATTATAAATGGAAAGATCTATTCAAACTTTATCCAGTCGGTTTCAACCTTCCCATTTCTTAATTGCATCACCAGGTGTTGAATACCTGAAAGAGATTTTGAGACAGATTTATCGATTTCTTTCCAGTCATTTCCTGCCGGAACGGTTATTTCTGCGATCACAGGGCCATTCAGGCTGCCGGAACGGATAACAATTGTTCCGCCAGCAGCAGCATTTGCTCTTATGATTACTTTCTTTGCAGCTTTTTCAAATTTTACGTTGTTGTATTGTATCCAGGCATCAGGTTTTTCCAAAACAACTTTCCAACCGGCGAATTTGTTGGTCGTATCCAGGAAAGCGATGGAGGAGCCTTGTTCGCTTTTAGCGCTGTAACGGTCAATCTGAATAGGGCTCATTGCATTTGTAACACCAATGCCTCTGAGTGTTGGGATCACTTTCCTGATCGTTCCATCATTATTAAAGAAAAGGCTGTCAGCCCTGATCGATCTTGCTTTATCAAAAGCAGGGGAGTAGTCATTATGGTGATAAAACAAATACCATTGGCCTTTGAATGGAAGAATATAATGATGATTCGTCCAGCAGCCGGTCGGCGATTAATCCATGATCACGCCAGTCACTTTGAAAGGTCCCAGCGGATTATCCCCAATAGCATATTCCAGCCGCTCGATCTTGTTTTCAACAT
>CBHEUU010000115.1:0-9873 GCA_965990355.1 uncultured Chitinophagaceae bacterium | reverse complement strand
AAACTGCCCGATCAGCTCCATCCGGCTGGCGCCAGACACTTTGCGCATTCCCACTTCTTTACCACGCTCCATTGATTTGGCAGTGGAAAGATTGACATAATTGATCCATCCGATCACGAGGATCAATATAGCCAGCAGGGATAAAAAATAGGTTGTTCTTTCGCTGCCATTGGTTTCCATTTCAGCACCATAATCCGATTGAAGATGAATGGAACTGACAGGCTGCAAATGAAACTGTGAAAGGAGCTTTATGGTTTGTTGTTTTGCGGCGAGGTACTTTGCAGCAAAAGCAGGAAGTTTTGCATTGATCTTTGCAGGATCAGTTCCGGGTGCCAGCAATACATAATTATAGAACTCAGGCCAGGCCCATTCGCTATAACCAAATTGCTCACCCATGGTGGAAAGGGAAAGCAGGAGGTCAAATTTGATGTGTGAGTTTTGTGGAATGTCTTTAAGCACGCCGGTCACCGTCATGGCTCTGCCATTCAGGTCCATGGTTTTTCCCAATGGGTCTTCTTTGCCGAAATATTTATTGGCTGTTTCGTTTGAAAGCACAATGGAGTTGGGTTTCTCCAAAGCAGTTTTGGCTGATCCCTCTATGAGCGGGAAAGAGAACATGCTGAGGAAAGAAGCATCTGTCAGGTAATAAGCCGACTCATTGAATCTTTTTACCGATCCATTTCCATCTGTATACGAGAAAGTGGAATTGCGTTGGAGAACACTGGACGGAGCGACGCGGGTGAAATCCAGTATTTCAGGAAACTCCTTTTTCATGGCAGGACCAATGGCAGGGTGGGAGACTGCTTTGGTGCTTACCTTACCAGCAGGGTTTGTATAAGTGATGGGTACGCGGTACAGTTCATCAATATGCTGATGAAACCGGTCATAACTTTTTTCGTAGGTAATATATTGATAGATGAAAAAACAAGTGGCCATTCCGATGGCCAGTCCACTGATATTGATAAACGAATACAGTTTGTTTTTCCACAAAATGCGGAAGGTTAGTTTGAGGTAGTTTCTAAGCATGGTGATGAGGTTGAAAAAATGCAGGCAAAAACATGCCAATAAATAAAATGTTGAAACTGTGAATACTATGGCATTATCATCTACGAAATTGTTCGTTTTTGATACAGCTGCTGTACGGTTTGAGGTCATTAACGGGGCGGGGTGCAGGCACAGTTTGCCCGTATTGACAGTTTTATGAATAGTTATGTAAAGAAGAACAATTTCAATGGTACAGTTCTTATCCCATTCAACAGGTTATTGCTGTTATATCAATGTTCCCAATCCAGCGTTATCCGGATGTTTTCCAGGTAAGGTTCTAATAGTTTCATATCATCAAAAGCGACGATCCTGGTAATGATATTCAGATTTATGGCGTAAGTGATTTCAATATAGAAGGAATCCAGTTGAAATAACAGGAAGCGGTTATCACCATCAAACCTGTCTGCTACAGCTACGCCAATATACCAAACGGCAATTTCCTGTTCCACGGCCGAAAGTCTATTGAATTGTTGAAAGGTCATACAGCCCTTAATACAAACAATATGCTAACGAGGTTAACAACGGCGTAAACACATTAATTGGGGAACAAGTTCCACAGGTGGAAACCAGCATTCCGGTTTTTTATACACTGGTTGGCCATGTGAAGAGCTTAATAGGAGATAGTCGCGTACACAGTTTAAAGTCTATCCACCGCATTTTATTAACCGGAAGCTACCACTTACTGGATAAGGCTTGCCGGGATTGCAACTGGTACCCAATTTTGCAGGCATCTTTTATCATAACCTTATCTTATTAATGTATGTTGACAAGAATCTTTTTTTGTTGCCTTGTACTTTGTTCCTGCAGTGCAACACGCCAGGTAGAGACCAAACTTTATTTCGGTCAGTTCAAATTGGATGGCGGTACCGTATCAGAAAAGGAATGGAATGAGTTTGTAGCGAAATATGTCAGCCGGGTATTTCCTGAAGGCAGTACAGTTGAAAGTGCCACGGGTAACTGGTATGATACAGCTTCTCAAAAGCTGGTGGTAGAACCATCCAAAGTAGTGACAGCCATTAATAAACCTTCAGCGAGGCTGAACCAGCAGATAGACAGTCTCCGGTATTGGTATAAGCAGTTGCACCAGCAGCAGTCTGTTTTGCGGGTCGACCGTAAAGTAAAAGCCCGGTTGTTTTGATTTTACCAATGGCTTGGATTTTGTGCTGAAAAGGGGTATGAAGAAGAAGGAAACTATCTGGGAATTGATCAAACGGTTGGATGAGCAGGCGGGGGAGTTTAATCTGCATCTTCATAAAGCCAATCGTCTTTTTGATACGGCGGCAAAAGAGACAGGTAAGGTATTGGAAAAGCATCAGCGGGATTTGCATAAGACGATTACTAAACTGCAGAGGGCTTTAAAAACATTCAATAAGCAAAAAGAGGAAAAGACTAAGAGAAAGAATTCAAATAAAAAATGAATGTCTACTAGGATATTATTCGAATACTTTCTACTAATCAACTTGCTTTGTTATAAAAGCATTTTTTTTGATGAAAAAACGAAGGTTTATTTAAGAGCATAATGCAATTTTACATGCACAGGGATATTCCTGGAAATGAAAAATTGTTTTATGACAGTAATGACCAACGAAGAAATAGATGAATTTATAGAGGATTTGCGTGAGTGGCGTGAGGTACTCAGGTCGTCGAAGGAAGAAGCAAGAAAGTTATTGATGCATGTAGGGATACTATTGCCTGATGGTCGACTCTCAGAATGGTATAAGCAGTTGTGTGGTTTAGATGAATCCCATGATGTACGTTATTAAGCCGGGTTTGGTCATTGGTTTTCATGGTTATGATAAGTCTGTTGTTAATTAGCTAATTAATGGACTAAGCGATCTGCGTTTCAATAGAAATGCTTATGACTGGCTTGGGCATGGGATTTATTTTTGGGAAAATGATCAGAAACGTGCGTTAAATTTTGCTTGGGAGATATTTCTTCGGAAAATAAAAACAACCAGTATTAAAGAACCTGCTGTAGTAGGAGGCATACTAGATATTGGTTTTTGCCTCGATTTATCAAACGTGAAAGATATTAAGCTTATCGAAGAAGCATATAATATCTTATTAGATTCATCCAAGGCTTTGAAGGCTCTTATGCCTGAGAATATTCGTCCGAAGGGGTCTGTTGATCTACTATTGCGGTATCTGGATTGTGCAGTAATTGAAACTCTTCACCTCAGGCGAATAACGTCTAATAAAAAACCATTTGATTCTGTCAGGAGTGCATTTATTGAAGGAGAACCTGTATATCCCAATGCTGGTTTTTATGCCAAGAACCACACACAGTTATGTATCCGCAACCCGAATTGTATTAAAGGATATTTTCTTCCCAGAACAGCGAATGACCAGTGGCCGGTGCCATAATCACATTTAGAGAAATATTTGCTGGCGATAATAGCGCAATAATTCCCGAAATTAGTGTCAGAAACATAGCGCATAATACACCCCTCAAACCCAGCCACCTTTGGAACAACTCTTTGTCCATCTTCGCAAGTACCACATACTTAGCCCTGAAGCCCAAACTGCTGTCCAAAACTGTTTCAAACAAATCATTCTTTCTAAAAACGAACTCCTCCTCGAAGAAGGAAAAATATGCAGGCATCTCTATTTTCTTGAACAAGGCGCACTGAGAGGTTTTTACAACCTGGATGGAAAAGAAATTACTTATTGGTTTGCTTTTGAAGGAGATTTTGTTACCTCCTTCCATAGTTTCACCACACAGGAGCCGGCTGTAGAAAATATTCAATTATTGGAAGGAAGCATTCTATGGGCTATTTCAAAAGAAACCCTTTCCGATCTCTTCAACCGCTTTCATGAAATAGAAAGACTGGTGAGGATCGCCTATGAAAAATATTATATCAGGCTGGAAGAACGCTTTGTAAATGCCCAATTCAAAACAGCCGCGGAAAGATATGAGCAGCTAATGCTGCAAACTCCTCATATATTAGAACGTGTTCCCCTGGGCCAGATCGCCTCCTATCTCGGTATCAGCCAGGAAACCCTTAGCCGGATCAGGAGCAGGCTTTAACATTTGCCCCGTTGGTTTTTGACATCTGTCAAAAACAGGCTGATCCCCGCCTGTTAAATTTGACTCCTCAAAAACCACTTATGGACCAGAAACAACAACAACAACCTTCTGCCGCCTTTATCGGTGCATCCTGGATGGCCTTACTGATCGGCGTAGCCGCTTATCTTATAGGCCTCGGAAATGCTGAAATGGAGTTGAATGAAAAGGGATATTATTTCACTGTATTAATGTTTGGCCTGTTCGCTGCCATCTCCGTACAAAAAGCCGTGCGGGACCAATTAGAAGGCATTCCTGTCACCAACATCTATTATGGTATCGCCTGGTTTTCCACTATCTTATCTATCATTCTGCTCACCGTAGGCTTATGGAATGCAGAAATGACAAAAAGCGAAAAAGGCTTTTATGCCATGTCCTTCGTTCTGAGTATTTTCTCTGCTATCGCTGTACAGAAAAATACAAGGGATATGAAAGCGGCTAAAGACCAGGAAGAATCAAAAGACAGGGGAGAGTCTGACAAATAACAGTAATAAATAGATAAGGATGCGCATGCTGCGTTGTATTCTTTTTCTCATTTTAGCCCCCATTGTCATTGGCCTGCAAGATTGAGGCACAGGCAAAAACCTGAACAATACCCAAAGTTTATTAATATATTGGCGGAACTGTTCTGCATAACAGTATATGACAGTTACCTGTAGTTGGGTAAATATTTTTGATCACCTGTCACAGGTAAAGCGGCAGTAACTTATTATCGATTGTTTAATTATGACGGTTGGCTTATTTATCCCTTGTTATGTGAACCAGTTTTATCCCCAGGTAGGCATTGCCACGCTTGAACTATTGGAAAAAGCAGGTTGCACCGTAGTATACCCCTTACAGCAAACCTGCTGCGGCCAACCCATGGCCAATTCCGGTTATGCTCATTTATCTTCCGGTACAGATGAACTGTTTATCCGGAATTTTAAAGATGTTGATTATATCGTTTCCCCTTCAGGAAGCTGCACGCTGCATATAAAGGATCACCTGCATGGCAGGAATGAAAATGATGCTTCATCTGTACGGTCGCGCGTTTATGAGTTGGTGGAGTTCCTGACAGACGTACTGCAGGTACAACAAATCCAGGCAAAGTTTCCTTATCGCGTAGGCCTGCACCAGGGTTGTCATGGACAAAGAGGATTGATGCTTTCGCAGATGTCTGAGCTGGTAGCCAGTCCTTATTCCAAACTGGAACAACTTCTGGGTATGGTTGAAGGGGTTGAATTGATCAATCTCGACAGGAAAGATGAATGTTGCGGTTTCGGAGGAACTTTCTGTGTAATGGAAGAAGCCATCAGCGCGAAAATGGGAAAGGACCGTGTAAATGATCATGCAAAAAATGGCGCCGAATATATCACTGGAGCTGATATGAGTTGCCTGATGCACCTGGAAGGAATATTGAAAAGGCAGGGACGGACAATCGGTGTGAAGCATATCGCAGAAATATTAAATGCCGGCTAATGAAAACAACTAACGATACACATGCAGCGTTGGCTGAAAAGTTTAACCGTGATGAAGAACGGGTGAACTGGCATGATGAAACTTTATGGTGGATACGGCAAAAGCGCGACAAAGCAGCCTGGTCATTGGGTAATGACTGGGAACTGTTGCGGGAACAGGCTTCTCAAATAAAATCTCATACACTCTCTAACCTGGGAGCCTACCTCCAGGAGTTTGAAGCTAATGCTATTGCTAATGGGGCCACGGTGCATTGGGCTGCTGATGCAACAGAACACAATGAGATCATTCATTCCATATTAAAAGATAACAGGGTCACTCAGCTGGTGAAAAGCAAATCCATGCTTACCGAAGAATGCCACCTGAATGATTATCTCGGGAAAAATGGGATTGATGTTGTGGATACTGATCTCGGTGAAAGGATCGTGCAACTTGCAAACGAAGCTCCTTCGCATATTGTGCTTCCCTGTATTCACTGGAAAAAAGAAGAGATCGGTGAATTGTTTCATCAACATCTCTCCACACCTGCAGGCAATGCAGATCCTTCCTTCCTGACCAATGCAGCCCGTATACACCTGCGGGATAAATTTCTTACACGCAGAGTGGCGATAACAGGAGTGAATTTTGCCATTGCAGACACCGGTGAACTGGTGGTATGTACCAATGAAGGTAATGCTGATATGGGCGCTCATTTAAGTGATGTGCATATCGCCTGCATGGGCATTGAAAAGCTGATCCCGCAACGTCAACACCTTGGTATATTCCTCCGGTTGCTTGCCCGCAGTGCTACTGGTCAGCCTATCACTACTTATTCTTCACATTTCAGGAAACCAGGGCAAGGACAGCAATTACATATCATCCTGGTGGATAATGGAAGAAGCCGGCAACTGGCAAAAGAAGATTTCAGGAATTCATTGAAATGTATCCGCTGCGGTGCTTGTTTTAATACCTGCCCGGTTTATCGCAGAAGCGGCGGCCATAGTTATCATACAGCAATTGCGGGACCTATCGGCTCCATACTGGCGCCTAACCTGGATATGAAAGAATATGCGGATCTTCCGTTTGCTTCCACTCTTTGCGGTTCCTGCACCAATGTTTGTCCTGTTAAAATTGATATACATGATCAATTATACAAATGGCGCCAGGTATTGGTGAAAGAAGGACATACATCCGGAGCAAAGACCGTTGCCATGAAAGCTATGTCTGTTACGCTTTCCAGGCCGGGGTTGTTTTCTTTTGCAGGAAAATGGGGTAGAAGGATAATGAAAATTTTTCCATGGATCGTTAATAATAAATGGAACCCCTGGTATAAGCAGAGAGACCTGCCAAAACCACCACAGCAATCTTTCACTGAATGGTATAAAAAAAATAAAACCGGTTCAACCAAAAAATCATGAGCAGCAGGGAAGAAATATTGAAAAGAGTAAACGAGGCGCAACCTGTTCTGATTCCTCTGCCAGAACCTTTACCTCTTATCAAAGAAAAAGGAAGTACAGAAAAATTCCGCCAGGTACTGGAAAGCATTGGAGGAAGAACGGTCTTATTAAATAATGAAGAAACCGTACAACAAAAAATAAAAGAAGTTTTTCCGGAGGCTAAAAGAGTAGTGTCTTCAGTTCAATCACTGGACTTGTTCTTTTTAAAAAACTACCAGGAGTTGACTGGCCATTCTTTGGAAGATGTGGATATTGCTATTATTGAAGCGAAATTTGGTGTTGCCGAAAATGGTGCTGTATGGGTAACAGAAGATGATATGAAAATGCGGGCACTTCCGTTTATTGCAGAAAACCTGGTTGTGCTACTGAACACAGAAAATATTGTACCCGCCATGCAGGAGGCATACCATCTTATCGGGTCAGATCCATATGGTTTTGGTGTTTTTATAGCAGGCCCTTCCAAAACAGCCGATATAGAGCAATCCCTCGTGTTGGGTGCCCATGGCCCAAAGAGTATGACTGTTTTTATCCGGTAGCTAATGAAAAGTAAAAGTGCTGCCTTATTATCCGGATATGTAAACTCTGGCATATATTGCAGATACTGATAATTCTTCTTCTATGAAACCTCTTCTCCTGTTAACCTGCACTTTTCTTGTTTCAGCCGTTATTGCTCAACCGGCGCGGAAACCGGCTAAAGAAAGTATAGAAAGCCTTCAAAAAGATATTCCAACCTGGATGAGCAATGCGGATATACCAGGCATGCAAGCCGTGCTGATCAGGAATGGGAAACAGGTGTGGCTGAAAAGTTATGGAGTAGCGAACGCCGAAACAAAAGTGCCTGTAGATGATAACACACTTTTTGAAGCTGCTTCACTCAGTAAAGTGATCACTGCCTATGCTGCATTAAAGCTGGTGGATGAAGGAAAGCTTGACCTGGACATACCTTTGAATACCTACCTTGGCAATAATTATGATATCGGCAATGATGAAAGGATACGCCTGATCACTGCACGCCTGGTATTGACCCATAGTGCAGGTTTTCCCAATTGGCGCAAGGAAGGTTCGCCTACACTGCTAATTGAGTTCACTCCCGGAGAAAAATTCAGTTATTCAGGAGAAGGCTTTGTTTATTTATCCAAAGTGATGGAGAAACTTACGCAAATGGATTTTGAAGCCTACATCCAAAAATCCGTATTCCAGCCGCTGGGCATGAACAATAGTTTCTTTTCCTGGCAGGATAGTTTTGCTTACCGTCATGTATACCGTCATAACGGGGAAGGAAAAAAATCATTCCGGTGGGAAGGAAAAGGTTTTAATGCAGCCGCCAGTGTGCACACTACTGCAGCAGACTATAGCAAATTCATTCTTGCTTTGCTCAATGGAAAAGGACTTAAAAAGAAAACCTGGGAGGAAATGTTCAAGCCGCAGATACGGGTCCGTAAAGACACCTACCCGGAACTGTACTGGGGATTAGGCGTGGGACTGGAGGTAAACAATGGCACAAAATATTTCTGGCATTGGGGTGATCAGGGCGATAGCAAATGTTTTATGAAAGCAGACCTTAAAACAAAAGACGCTATCCTGTATTTCACCAATAGTGCCAATGGACTTTCCATAGCCGACGGTATGATGGAAGATGCACTTGGTGGTACCACACCTGCACTGGCCTGGCTGAATTATGAGCGTTACAATCCTGCTGTTAAATTGCTGCGGCAATCCATATTGGAGAAAGGTGCAAAACTCTCTTTGCAGGAATACCGCGACCAACGGAGTAAAGGCGCTGTTCAGGCGATTGCTGAAGGATCCATTAACAGCATCGGTTATCAATTGCTGCGGCAGCAAAAAGTGGATGATGCTATTGAAGTATTCTTGCAGAACACAACCGATTATCCTGAATCCGGTAATAGCTGGGATAGCCTTGCAGAAGCATACATGACCAAAGGAGATAAAGACCTTGCTATAAAGTATTATGAAAAGTCGCTGCAACTGGACCCAGGAAACACTAATGCTGTTGATCAGCTGAAAAAATTAAAGCAATAAGACTTTGCATTAATTCTTTTCCCCCAATGCTATCAAAGGCATTTGTTTTTCTTTACCTCTTAATTTGATAGTACCCAGATCGAGTGCGACAAATTTATGTAATGGCAGCAGCTCATTCACCAGTTCTGCAGAAGCAATCACTTCCTGGCGGAATTCCTTGCATAATGCCTGTATCCGTGAAGTAGTATTCAGCACATCGCCGGAGTAAGTGATATCCCTTTTGATATTTCCGATCTCTCCCACTACTACCATGCCGCAATGCATACCGGCTTTAAAAGATGGCCATACTCCATAACGTGTAAGATATTTATTTTTCAAAGTAACCATCCGGTCTTTGATGTCAAAAAAGCAACGGATACATTGGCTATGTTCGATGCCGTCATTATAGCGCCAGGCTATCACTACTTCATCTCCCACATATTGATAAATCTCTCCTTTATTGTCAAGGATAGGATTAGTGATATCTGCATAAAAATCTTTCAGGAAAGCATGGTATTTCTTATCACCCAGTTGCTCTGCAATAGAAGTGGAAGAATTGAGATCGAGAAACATAAAGATCCTTTTTTCTTCTTTTGGGGTATTATATTTCCCCTTCATCAGGTTCCAGAAAATACCCTGCCCGAATTTGCTGTTGATCTGCAGCAATAGTTGTGTGATACCCACTACCACTGCCCATACCAGCCCGTTTTTCAATAGCCGGTAAATATCCGGATAAGCCACTGCACGGAGCACAAAGCTGATGAGGACAATAATGCATGCAAAAGAAACTGTAACAGTAATAACCGTATAGCCATAGGGCTTGTCCTGGTATTTCTCATTGATATAAAACACCAG
>CBHEUU010000114.1:0-9898 GCA_965990355.1 uncultured Chitinophagaceae bacterium | reverse complement strand
TGAGCCTGGATGAAATTGCCCGCCGTTACGACCTGACACCTGAAAGGGTACGCCAGATCAAGGAAAAAGCTATCACCAAGCTCCGGGCAAATAAAAATGTAAAGCTGCTCAAACCATTTCTCAATGCTTAGCCATGCCGGGAAGCACCGCTTCCCCGGCCACCATTCTCTTCCACACCTGAGATGTATTGTATTGAAAAAATTTAAATGACTATTGTGATGTTTGCTTTAATCCTACCCGTTATTTATGTTATATACAGTGTGTATATACCGATGATTTTTCAATCTGCGATCAGCCTGGTAAGGATACCTCCCCGCTCGTCCTCCATCCCCATTTCAAAAACTCCGGCATCGCTTTCCCCCATGTAGGAATATCATGTTTGCCATTGGGCATTTCGAGGTAGTAAATATCTTTCTCCCTGTCATATCCTTTCGCAACAAGCTCTTTCATGAGGTCAAGAGTGTCATCAATAGAATCAATGATGCCATTATTGTTGCGGTCATTCGTTTCATCCATGTTACCGCTCTGGAAAAAAAAGCGTAATCCCGGATGATAATTGCCTTTTCTTATTTCCTGGTGCATGATGCGATGCAGATCATCATCATATCCCTTTTCATCCTGGTCAATATTTCTCCACCAAAGTGAACCGGAGAATACACCGGCTTTACTGAACCTGGACGAGTGATTCCAGGCAATGTCCAATGCCATCAATCCTCCTAATGAAAAACCAGCAATAGCTTGTTCTGCAAAAGAAGGAACAGCATAAGTAGTATGAATAAAAGGAAGCAGTTCTTCCAGTATAAAAGAAGTATAATTACCGGCTTTGGCGCCACGGCCAAGATAATCGGGCGTTGAAGCAATGCCATATTCCATTTTTCTTTCCACACCTGCATGCACGGCAGCACAAAGCAATGGTCTTATTTGTCCGCCTGTATATAAATTGGTAAGAATTTCCTGGAAACCCATTTCCTCCATATTCTGCCCATCATTCAATATCAACAGGCTCATTGCTGAAGGGTCGGCCACATTGGCTGGCAGGTAAAAGTCAACCAATACTTCCCTTCCAAGGTGTCGGGATAAGATCGTTTTATTTTCAAGCAGTATTCCGGGCACGTTAAGCAGTTCCATGGCGCCAAAAATAAGGAATTCGGTCATGTTAAGCGATCGTCATCACCTAAGGGTCAGGGATTCTTTATTTGTTTATATCCCCCTTAAAAAATAAATTTGGAAAGAGCTACTTAATCCCTGAATCAAAAAAACAGTTATGAAGAAAATCGGCATTCTGCATGGTAAAGAACGATCGTTCCCCGAAGCCTTTGTGGCAAGGGTAAACAGTAAGAACATTCCCGGCATTATTGCCGAACCTGTGCGTATTGATAAAGCCATGCAGGGTGTGCCCAGTGGTTATTCAGTGATCATTGACCGGATATCACAGGATGTTCCGTTTTACCGCACCTGGCTTAAAAATGCAGCGCTTACCGGCACTGCCGTCATCAACAATCCATTCTGGTGGAGTGCAGATGATAAATATTTCAACAACTGCCTGATGACAAAACTGGATGTGCCTGTTCCCAAAACAGCTATCCTCCCCTCCCGCGATCTGCCGGATGATACAACGGATGATTCATTCAGCAATCTCGCATTCCCACTCGATTGGGATGCTATTTTTCAATACGTAGGTTTCCCTGCTTATATGAAACCATTTGCCGGCGGCGGATGGAAACATGTATACAGGCTCAGCAATGCGGAAGAATTTTTTCAAAAACATAATGAAACAGGACAACTGGTGATGCTGTTGCAGGAAGAGATCGTGTTTGAAGAATATTACCGCTGTTATTGCATTGGTGGCAAATATGTACGCATCATGCCATATGAACCACGCAACCCGCACCACCTGCGCTATGTGGCCGATTTCTCTCCTTCACCTGCACGCATGCAGGAAATGACAGATATTGTGCTTCGCATCAATAAATACCTGGGATACGATTTCAATACAGTTGAGCTTGCCGTAAGGAATAACATTCCTTATGCAATTGATTTCTGCAATCCTGCTCCCGATGCTGAAAGGACCAGCGTTGGTGAAGAGAATTTTGAGTGGGTGGTTGAAACAGCCGCCAAATATGCCATTGAAAAAGCACTGGAAAATGATGGGCATGGAGATCATCTCACCTGGGGAGAATATGTAAAAAGAAGCAGTACAAAGATGTCGTTGATATGATGTGAGATTGGGATGTGAGCATCCCGCATCAAATCTCTTTTATAAATGAGCTACTAACTAATTGCTATGACATTAAACTACAAGAGCTTTACCCTCGGCGTGGAAGAAGAATACATGGTGCTGGACCCGGTTACCCATGAACTGAAAAGCCATGAACAGAAGATCGTGCAGGAAGGGCAGAAAGTAATTAAAGACAAAGTAAAAGCAGAAATGCACCAGGCCGTGGTGGAAGTGGGCACGGATATTTGTGCTGATGTGGATGAAGCTTACACAGATGTTGCCACACTCCGCAAAACCATTTCAGGCATTGCCGGCGATCTGGGTTTTGCGATGGGCGCAGCGGGCACACACCCTTTCAGCCATTGGGAAAGCCAGCTGATCACAGACCATGTACGGTATAACGAGATCGTGAATGAATTGCAGGAAGCGGCACGCAGCAACCTGATCTTTGGTCTGCACGTGCACGTAGGAATGGAAAGCCGCGAAATGGCGAATCATATTGCCAATTCCACGCGCTATTTTCTTCCGCATATTTATGCGCTGAGTACCAACTCCCCTTTCTGGGAAGGAAGAAAGACCGGCTATAAATCATACCGCACCAAAGTATTTGACAAGTTTCCCCGCACCGGCATCCCAGAAGCATTTGACAGCATAGAAGCTTATGATAATTATGTAAAACTGCTGATCAAAACCAATTGCATTGACAATGCAAAAAAGATCTGGTGGGATCTCCGGGTGCATCCTTTTTTCAATACCGTGGAGTTTCGCATCTGTGATGTGCCGCTGACAGTGGATGAAACAATTGCAATCGCAGCGCTCTTCCAGGCAATCTGCGCCAGGATCTATATGCTGCGTTCGAAGAACCTCAACTTCATCCAGTATTCACGCGCCCTGCTCAATGAAAACAAATGGAGGGCCAGCCGCTATGGTGTGGATGGTTACCTGATTGATTTCGGAAAAGAAGAAGAAGTGAATACCCGCGCCCTGATCTATGAACTGCTCAATTTTGTTGACCCTGTACTAGACCACCTGGGAAGCAGGCATCGCCTTGCACAAGTCCAGAAAATACTGGAAGGCGGTACCGGGGCCGACCGGCAACTGGCCGTATTTGAGCAAACAAAGAACTTAACATCTGTAGTAGAATACATTCAATCCCAATACCTGGCTGGGGTATAGGCTTGAACAGGATAAAAAGATTTCAGGACTTGGCTGATAATACCGGCCGGATTGGTTTTAAAATTTGAATACAAAGGTGGGGAACTCCTCAATCCTTTTACATTATTCAAAACCGGCCGGAAACGAAAGAAAAAATCTTTTTTAAAACCGGGATTTCTGTATCTTGAACGAAAGAAATTAAAAAGCAGGCCGGCTAGACAACCACCTGCGTTGGTCTTACGACCGTTCACATGAGAAAACGTTTATAAAAAGGGCCTTTATGGCCCTTTTTATTTGGCGCTACCAAATTAAGACAGGCAATTTATTGTTTCAGATCAATTTTACCGAAGCATGAATATAAAGAACTGAATTAATCCTATCTGTTCAGTAGAGTTTGAAACAGGGCAAATAATCTCCACTTGCCAACACTTTTTTGTATAATTATTACCACTTGTAAGGAAATTTGTCCAATGAGAAAATTTTCGTACTTACTTAACAGTCTGTACAAATAGTTTTATTACCTGGTTACGTTGTTATTACCACACACATGAGAAAGCGCCGGACACACACACGGATTAGTTGAAACCATAACCACCGCGCTTTTATGATCAAGGACCTGCTTCTGAAAGTTATTTTTATTCCAGTATTGGGGATATGCCTGCCGCTTATTGCCGGTATAGTTTCGTATGATCGTTACACACCTGTACAGATCATTCTGATCAATCTTTTCTTTATTCTCACTTCTTACACCATCTGGATGGGGTGCAACTGGATCCATAGCAAACTCCGCCCTTTATACCGCCCTATTTCCAATCCTTTTTCCAAAATAGCAGCCGTATGTTTTGTGTCGGCCCTGTATGGCGCCTGCACCGGCGGTCTTTCTGTAATGGCCTGGCAGAAAATGTCGAAGGAAACATTCGGTGATGCAGGATTGTACCGGTTTATTGCCGCCTGTATTGCCTCAGTGATATTGTTCACGCTTGTTTATGAAATACTTTTCCTGAGTAAGGAAAGAGAAATTGATACGCAAATCGTTGACCAGTTGGACAAAGAACGTTCACAGGCAGAACTGCAGGCACTGACCAATGAAATGGACCCGCATTTTATTTTCAATTCACTGAACACGCTGAACCATCTTATCCTGCATCAGCCGGCAGAAGCGCATTCATTCAACAACCGGCTGGCGCAGGTTTACAAATATTTCCTGATCAATAAGAACAAAGAACTGATCCCGCTGAGAGATGAACTGGAGTTTATTGAAAGTTATTTTTACCTGCTCCAGATCCGGCATGATGATAAACTGCAACTGCAGACCATATTGCACAGCAGCAGTCGGGACGTGTTGATACCCCCCTGCTCTCTGCAAATACTGGTGGAAAACGCCATCAAGCACAATGAATTCACCGAAGAATATCCTTTACGGATAAAAGTGCTGGCCAATGACGAGTATCTCTACGTAAGCAATAATATAAAACCCAAACCCTATGCAGTGAATTCAACCGGTATCGGCCTGAAAAACCTGAGCTCGCGCTACAGGATCCTTCTTCAGAAAGATATCCATATTGAAAGCACGCGTGAAAACTTTACCGTAAAACTGCCATTAATCAATTGATCCGCCATTAGGCGGAATAAAACCATTTACCATGTTGAACACAATTATTATTGAAGACGAAAGACCGGCATTTGAAAGTTTAGTCAACACTTTATCAGACGTGGCAGCAGATGTGCATGTCGTTACCCGCTTGTCGAGCGTAAAAGAAAGCATCAATTATCTTTCCCGGCAGCAGCCTTCGCTCGACCTTATTTTCAGCGATGTGCAATTGGGCGATGGGCTTTCTTTTGAGATCTTCAGCCAGGTAAACATCCGCACGCCGGTCGTTTTTATAACGGGCTATGATCATTTTATGATGAATGCATTTGAATACAATGGCATCGATTACCTGCTGAAGCCGGTAGATAAAAACGATCTCCTCAAAGCCCTGGTCAAATACCGGATGCTGGAAAGACATTTTTCCGACCACCAGCCTTTTAATAACCTCGTGCAATATGTAAGCGATCATAAAAAGAAACGCCTTATCGTAAGAAAAGGATTGGAAAACATTGCCCTTCGACTGGATGAAGTGGTTTTGTTTTATACCGAAAACAAGATCGTGTATGCTATCGACCGCCTGGGCAAAAAATACCTGGCCGATCATACCCTTTCTGAACTTGAAGAAACCCTCGACCAGGAAAATTTCTTCCGGGCCAACCGGCAGTATATCGTCAATATAAATTATATCCGCGGTTTCAAAGCTTATGAGAAAGTGAAACTGCAGGTGGAGCTGACCCTGCCGGAATTAAATCATTGCATTATCGTGAGCCAGGAAATGGCGCCGCAGTTCAGGGACTGGATGCATAAGGCATAGCTATTGAG
The DNA here is from genome assembly GCA_965990355.1 of uncultured Chitinophagaceae bacterium. GTDB lineage: Bacteria > Bacteroidota > Bacteroidia > Chitinophagales > Chitinophagaceae > Terrimonas_A. The sequence continues at coordinate 4,112 of CBHEUU010000114.1, read as the reverse complement.
CTCTGCTGCTTTCAAACTGCCATAAGGCTGCATCCCCTGATATCACTATTATCCAATCTTCCTAATATTTCAAAGCTCCCATCCGGGTAAACTTTGGCTGCATCATCTGTGGCAATAAAACTGCAGGAATGCACATTGGCGAGGTCAATAATGTTTACAGCACCAGTCACAGGATGGCTTCCCTCAGGCTGCAAAATGCTCAGCGGGTCGGCCTCATCTCTTACCAGCACCTGCATCCAGGGCGGGCAGGAAAAAAGACCGTTCCCTTTGGAATAAGCCTGCGAAAGCAGTTCCGTCATGCCGTATTCGGAATGGATCAGCGGGGTCTTAAATGCTTCAGACAAAAGATCATGCACTTCCTGGCGGATCAGTTCCCGGCGCCGGCCCTTCATGCCGCCGGTTTCCATCACCGTGGTATGCCGGAGGGCGGGCAGGTTGCTGCTTTCGGCAAAATCCAGCAATCCGAAAGTGACCCCGATCAGCAGGGTGGGCTGGCCTTTTTCCTCCAGGCCTGACAGTACATCGGCCAGTTTCTCATGCTCATTGAGATAAAAACCGCTTTGCGGATGGCCGCTCAGCCTGATCAGCTCATTCACCATATAGACCAGCGACGAATTTTGCCTTTCCAGGTAGGAAGGCAGCAGGCCGATAATGCACCAGCCGGAAGCCGGGCCATAAAACCGCTCAAATCCCAGGGTAAAACTTTCTTTATAGAGACCGGCGTCTTTTACCAGGTGGCGGCTGTTGATGCTGCCCGTGGTACCACTGCTTTCGAATACGAGAGCGGGGTCGAAGGCCCCGGCCTGTACGGGATGGGATTTAAAGAACCGGATCGGCAAAAAAGGTATCTCGTTTATCCGGTTGACCGAACCGGGGTCAATCCCCAATGCGTCCACATATTCGTGGTATATAGTCGTATATTTATACTGAAACCTGAATATTTCCAGGGCTACCTGATCTTGTTCATTGACCCTGAAAATTTTATCGTTCCATTCGCTTTTCATCAACTGTTCAATCCTCTAAAAAGGTTTATATTTGTTTAAATCAATGGTGTATAATGAAAGCCATCCCAGCTATTGTTGCTTCTTCCGTCCTGGTACTGCTGCTTGCCTGCGGCAAAGATAAGTTTGAAACAAAACCCCTTTTGGAAATTAAGGATTACAACAGCCGTGAGATCGTGCAAGGGCAAACACTTGAAGTACGCATCAATTATTTTGATAAAGAAGGAGACCTGGGTCAGGCGCCATTTGTGGCCATCCGCGTAAGACAAAATATTTTCCCGCTTCCTCCTGCACAGGAAAAAGCAGATACACTCCGCTCCACGCTTCCGGAATTCCCGGACAAAGACAATGGAGAGATCACTTTCAGGCTTGCATACGATTTTCTTAAAGAAAGCGTGACAGAGAATGACACCCTGATATTCCGTTTTGCCGTAACTGACCGGGCCGGGAATAAAAGTGATACAGTCAACAGTCAACCGATTGTGGTGCATCTGCCGTAATGAGAGTTTTCCGGGACATCTTTCGCTTTTTCGTTTATAGCAATCTTTTTATTGCCTGTTGTGCTATGCTGATGCTGGCTCAGACGAGTTATTTGCTTCAACATACTGCTCCGCCTTTCGACCTGCTGGCATTTGTGTTTTTTTCGACCATTTGCAGCTACAGCTTCCATTGGTATCTCACCCCCGCCATCGGGCATTCAGACCGGATCCATTGGCTGACCCGTCATAAAAAGACCCATCTTTTCCTGTTTATCATCGGCATTATAGGTGCTGCTGTATATGGTATAATGCTGATCAGCCACTGGCACTGGCTGGTATTTGCCGCTTTTATCACTTTCCTTTATTCGGCCCCAAAAGTGCCGCATCCCTGGTTCAGGCTGCTCAGAAAAATTGCTATCGGCAAAACCATTTTTCTCGCAGGTGTATGGATGTTTGTCACCACGATCTTACCCCTGGGAATAAGTGATCAACCCTGGCAAACCGATCATATACTTTTTGCCATCAGTCGCTTTTTTCTCATATATGCGATCTGTATCCTGTTTGAGTACAGGGATAAAGAATATGATATTTCCATCGGTATCCGCAGCCTGATCACCTGGCTGAATGAAAAAAGTATTGATATCCTTTTCTATTTTTCACTGGTTGTCTTCGCATTGACCACTGTATGGATGCTTTACTATGGCCATTCAGTCACTGTCATTATTACGCTTCTTATCCCAGGTGTCATTACGGCACTTATCTATTCCCATGCAAAAAAGAATAAATCTGATATGCTGTATTACTTTGTGCTGGATGGATTGATGGCATTGTCAGCAGTCATCTGTCTTTTATCTTGTTAACAACTTTTTATTTTTATTCTTCTCTCATAACATAACACTAGCATAATAATTGTTGGTGATAGAGTCCTTAATGATAGATTATGCAGATACATTTCACCAAAGTAGTTCACTTTACGAGGCTGATTAAGGCTGGTGGCCGTCTCCGGGAATTTAACTTCAGAAAGCTGAGACAACTGGAAGAGGATATCTTCTCCGTTGATACGGTGGATGACAGGGGTAACCGCATCCTTTTTTATATGCATAAAAGCAATAACGCACACTGGACTATCAATCAGCAGGTATTACCTACCTGGATCACTGAAAATGAAGGCAAACTGGCCGAGCAGATCGAAGATGAGCTTCAACACCCTCAATAAGACATCCTGAACAGCTTTCCTTATCTTGCAGCATACCCAGTCTGCATTGATCATGAGAAAGTATTCATTGTTTATTGCATTCATTATTTTACTGGCAGCCTGCAAAGGCTCACAAAAAATAAGCGGACAGCTTTCTTCCAGCCATTTAGTTGCTGATGGAAAGCTATGGTCGTCCCTTTTTCAGCAAAGAGCAGCCGAATACCAGGCGCTTTGCCTCCAGGCTTTCAATATCGCCCGCTTAAGAACAGACCAGGCATTGCAGCAGCCATCGGCCAAACCCAGGGCGATCATCACCGATATTGATGAGACTTTCCTCGATAATAGTCCTTATGCCGTTCACCAGGCATTAGCGGGTAAAGACTATGAGGCCGCTTCCTGGTATGAATGGACAGCCAAAGGCATTGCCGACACGCTTACCGGGGGACTGGCTTTTTTCACTTATGCCGCTTCCAAAGGCATAGAGATTTTTTACGTAACCAACCGCGAAGAACCAGACAGGGCCGGAACCCTGGCCAATCTTCAACGATTCAGGTTTCCTTTTGCAGATAATCAACACCTGGTACTGAGAAAAGATGTTTCCACCAAAGAACCCCGCCGCCAGGAAATAGCCCGTAACTATGAGATCAGTCTCCTCTTAGGAGATACTAGAGGTGATTTCAGTCCCCTATTCGATAAAAAGTCTGTAGCAGAAAGGGCACAGAACGTTCAATCCCTCGCAACAGAATTTGGAAAAAAGTTTATTGTATTGCCCAATGCCAACTATGGAGGCTGGGAAGATGCCATCTATCTGAATAAAAGAGATTGGAGTCCCGCGCAAAAAGACTCGTTGATAAAAGCAGTACTGAAGGCATATTAGACCGCCTGGCGTAGGAGTATCGCAAAGGACGCAAAGAACGCAACGTCAACCTCATGATATTCTTGGCGCCCTTTGCGATACCCCCTACGCCAACCTCTATAAATATTTTTTTAATAAATAAGAAAATAAAACCTTTGCATCGCTTAATGACATTACGGTTCCCGACTCATAACTAACGACTCCCGACTCAATATGGTGCAGGCTTATAATTTTCTTGCTTCCTGGCAACTATTCCCTGAAAAATGCAGCTATGAACTGGGCGACAGACCCAAGAGCGGCATCTATAAAATAGAATCTGCTGAAGACAAAAAAGTACTGATGATCTCCCACAACTGGGTAACACTCGAAAACCAGGCTTTCTCTTCCCAATACACCGTAATCGCTGATGGCGCGCTGAATGAATTCAGTCAGCATGAACTCGCCGACCAGGCACAAGTCTCCTTTATCGACAGCATCAGTTTTGAAATACATTTTTATAAAAAAGGAGAAGTGGCTCTGCATGTTGTACATGAGATCATGCCAAATGGTTATCTCAAAATAACCCAACAGGGATTCCGGGA
>CBHEUU010000113.1:0-9915 GCA_965990355.1 uncultured Chitinophagaceae bacterium | reverse complement strand
CCCTGTTGCGGGCCAAAGATTTTTTGAAGGTAAACAAATTTGTATTCCCTTTGCGCCTGAAATTTATCTGTTATGCCTATCAGGTCCCTTGCCGTTTTTTGCGGCTCCAAAACCGGAAAGAATCCTTTGTTCCTTCAGCATGCCGCCGAGGTCGGCAAGCTCTGCGCCAGTCATGGTATCAGGGTGATCTATGGCGGCGGCAGCGTTGGCATTATGGGCGCTATTGCTGATGAAACCATGCGGCATGGAGGAGGGGTGACCGGTGTGATTCCCCAGGTGTTGGTTGACTGGGAGCGGCAGCATAACCATCTTTCCGAATTGCTGGTGGTGGACAATATGCATACGCGCAAAAAGAAAATGTATGACCTCTGCGATGCAGCCATTATCCTTGCCGGTGGATTTGGTACACTGGATGAATTGTTTGAAATGGTGACCTGGAACCAGCTTTCCATTCACGACAAAATGATCTTTATCCTCAACTCAGGAGGTTTTTACGATCACCTTATTGCGCATATCAAACAGATGCAGGAAGAAGGTTTTCTTTATGAAGAAGCGCAGAAGCGGTTGATATTGCTGAATGAACCTGCGGAATTGATTGAGAGACTTTCATAAGTATTAGCTACTTCCCGCTGTGTCACCCCGGACCAGGTTTAGTAAACGTACAAGTATAGTTAGCCAAGATCCGGGGTCCCCTCGAAATTGTAGTACTTTTAATAAATTCAGGAGACTACTTCTTCAGTATGAAAATACTTTTCTTACTGTGGAGACCCCGGATCTTAGTTTCATTCAATTTGAAAGTTGATTAAACCTGGTCCGGGGTGACAATGGTAAAAGCTTTATTGATCTTAACAAACAATCTATCGGTAGCGGTTTTGAAATAAAGAAATATTCACGCCCGCCCGTACAATCGGAACCATATCCACTCTGGGTTTAGCTGAGGGATTCGATGGGTTATACGATAAATCAACATAAGGCGAGTGCTCGTTTTTCAATACATCAAACAGTACAGAAATATAAAAGAAAGAATTGGAGCCGGGCTGTCTGCCGGAAGCAAAACCACCGCCAAGAAGCAGGGAGCCTGCGTTCTCATTACTAGAAGACGATCCATAACTGGTGCTGCCTGGGGCAGGTGTATATTTTACCTTGCTGAAGTTTTGCTCATACTGCGCCTGCACAAATAAAAAGTTGATGGGGTATAAGCGGGTGAACACACCGGGACCAAAAACCGTTTGCCGCAGCTTATCATCATACTCGATATAGTCACGGGTGCTGCTATACACATAGTTAAACGCAACGCCTGCATCTACCCATTCAGCCAGCTTGTAACCAAATATGGGATTAGCACCTAATATGGTTTGCCCATTAAAGAATGATACAGTCACACTGCCGCCTGTAAAAAGATTTTCTTTTTTAAAGCCTTTCTCTTCCGAGCCTTCATCCTGCGCTTTGGCAGATACCGCAACAAGCGATAATGCTATTACGAGGTAAGCGATTCTTTTCATCTTTGTGGTTTTATCTGTTATCAAAATAATTCCTTACTGGGTTATTGCAATTGACCGAGCACTTTTTCTTTTCGTGGCATGGCCGGCAACATAAATCCGAGCAATACGGCCGCATACACCTGGAACACAAAATTACCGGTCAGCACAGAAAGAATGATACAAAAAATAATAGGCAGCTCAGTAATTGCAAGATAAATGATTAACGAAGTACGGTACATCGTTAACTTCCCAGAAAGCGGATTTAGGGAAGTTTTAGCAGTTTCCACCGCCCTGGCAAACTGCTGTTTGCCCCATAAGGAACAGGCAAGAGAGAATATCGCTGCGCCACCCAGCAACCATTTGTGATATTCTTTCAGTCCCGGCGTCAAAGGCCCCCGGAGCTGGCTCAACACTATAGCTCCCAGCAAAAACAGGAAAGCCATAGCGGCAATGCTGATAAAAACAATCTGCATAGCTTTCAGTTCCTGTTGTTCTTCTGCTGATAACTCTGTTCCATTCATGCATCAAATATTTTTCCTGCATTCAGGATATTATTCGGATCGAATGTTTTTTTAATGCCTTTCATCAGGGCCAGTTGCACAGGATCAAACACTATATCAATATATGGTTTCTGAATAAGTCCTATACCATGCTCGCCACTGATAGTGCCGCCGAGACTACGGGTGAGCTCAAACAGGTCGCGCAGGCTTTTGGTCATAGCTGCATCACCATAGCTATCAGGTGTGCCTTCTTTTTTGATCCGGATATGAAGATTACCGTCTCCGGCATGACCGTAACACACGGCATGAAAACCCTGTTGCTTACCCAATTCTTTTACACCTTTTACCAGTGCAGGCAGTTCAGCGCGGGGCACTACCGTATCTTCTTCAATAGTATAACCAGCGATCTTCACCGCTTCAGCCGTGCGGCGGCGCAGTTTCCACAATTCAGCTTTCTGCTGTGCATCATCTGCAAAAAACACTTCACCACCTTCAAATTGTGTCATCAGCTCAGCGATCTGTTCCATTTCACTCATCAGCACATCCATATTATTACCATCCACTTCAATAATGAGGTGTGCAGCAATATCATCACTTACCGGCACAGCATAACTGTCTACCATCCGGCTTACGATCTGCAAAGCATCTATCTCCACCAGCTCGAGCGCACTTGGCGTAAAGCCTGCGCGGAAAATAGCGCTTACTGCTTCACTTGCCTTTTCCAGCGATGCAAAAGGCACCAGCATCAGCAGGTCGTATTTAGGAAGAGGGACCAGCTTCAATACAATTTTGGTAACAATGCCCAAAGTGCCTTCGCTGCCAACTATCAATTGTGTAAGATTATAACCCGTAGAGTTCTTCAATACATTGGCGCCCGTCCAGATGATCTCTCCGGTGGGCAGCACTACTTCAAGGTTCAGCACATAATCACGCACTACGCCATACTTTACAGCCTTGGGACCGCCGCTGTTTTCTGCAATATTACCGCCGATAAAACAGGAGCCGCGGCTGCTGGGGTCAGGAGGATAGAACAATCCTTTTGCTTTAACAGCATCCTGCAACACTTCAGTGATCACACCTGGTTCGGTAGTCACCTGCAAATTGCGTTCATCTATTTCACAAATGGTATTCATTCTCTCCGTAGAAAGCAGCACGCCACCCAAATGGGGCAATGCACCACCACTCAGGCCGGTACCGGCACCGCGTGGAGTTACCGGAATACGGTGTTCATTACAAATTTTCAGGATAGCACTAATCTCCTGCGCAGTTCTGGGCTTAATAACTACTTCAGGAAGAAAACTCAGTGTCTCTGTTTCATCATGGGAGTAATTCTGTAAAGATTCCTCGTCTACAAATACAAAGTCGTTACCGGTAATTTGTCTGAAAGCTTCAATGTGCTCCCTTGTCAAGTGGTTCATGGTGTAAAAATCGGAAAAAAAAGTCAGTCATCTATCTAAAACGACCCTTCCCGCCTTACCGGTAAGAATAAAAACGGTAAATAAGTTTTTTACCGGTAAGGCGGGAAGACGGGAAGGATAACAATATTGTGTAGAGGTATACGCCAACGAAATCAATATGTTTTAAACGAAGGGCACATTGATTCCCTGCGATTTCCCTTGTATTGATCAAACAATCCTTCTTTTACAAGAGACAGTTCAAAAGCGCCACGGCTGTTATTATAATTCTTGAGGGTTGAGATAGTTGCATCATATGTAAAGGTGAATACGAAATCTTTGTAACCAAGACCGACCATAGGAATGATCGCATCACTGCTCCTGTAATAAATCCCGCCGATCAAAATGTTTTCACCATCGCCGGAAAGATTGTAACGGGCATTGGCTCCCAGCAGCCATTCATAAGATTTTGCCTGCAAAGAAAAATAACTGTTGGGATTTATGATCCACTGATCATTCAATTTAAAACTGCCATTGATAAATGCCGTATGTCGCATCGGGATGCGGTTGCTGATCCCTGGTTGTTCATCAAAAAAAGATTCACGCGGCCTGTTAATGTGCATGGTAGAGAAACCGATATTGACATAGGTCCTGTCGTCAGGAAAATAAGCATAATTCAAACCCGCCTGTATATCCAGGTAATTGATATTATTGGAAGCAAGTGCAACACTGGTTGGAAGGTGGCTATCAAAAAAATGGCCATCAAACTGATCGGGGAATTTAAGATTGGTGACATTGATCTGTTTGTTTGCCCAGCCAACATTAAAACCAAGACTTAATAAACTTCCGAGATTAAGCATCTGGTGATAAGCCACAGATCCATACACTTTCGTGGAAGTAAGGTTTCCGCTACCAGCTACATCGCGCATGATCACACCACCGATGCCCATCCAGCCATTATCTTCATTGCGCATCACCTGCACATCACCAAAAGCGCTGAATGTTTTATAGGGAATGGACATAATAGCCGACCATTGATTCCTGAAATTAGCTCCTAACCGGTAATCCCCTTCCGGTATAAAACCCGTATTGGCAGGATTGGTTATAAGAGGCGAATTCATGAATTGGGAAAAATGCAGATCCTGTGCAAAAGCAGCCGGAGCCAGGCAGCATCCGAAGATTGCAAACATCGCTATTCTCTTAATTTCCTTCATATCTGTTCCTCCTTTTCCCGGTTGCTACTAAAACTAAACTGGCCGGATCTTTTATTAATAATGGTTTTACCCATGAGATTTAATCTTCCCTACCTGATCAACGTGATATCACCTTTGCGGCTGGCTTTTGTGCCATCAAAGAATTCCACATCCAATGTATAAGCGTATACATCCATTGGCTGCACCACTCCTTTCACACGGCCATCCCATCCCTGCAGGCGGTTGCCTGTTTCAAACACTTTCTGCCCCCAACGGTTCCAGATGGTAAATTTCATTTTTGCAATGCCAAAACCTCTCACCATTACTATGCTGTTCACATCACCACTATTGGGAGTAAAGGCATTGGGTACATCCAGCGCAGGCACTATCAATGTGCTCACATCCATACATAATGTATCAGAACAACCAAGCTGGTTGAAAGCAACCAGGCAGGCATTGAACGTGCCGGTGGAATTATACTGGTGCGTTACATCTGCCCTGGAAGTAGTAGCTAATGTATCACCATCACCAAACAGCCATTTGAAACGGACTGCATTTGCTGAAGAAAGATTGGTAAATACATTCGGAGTGTTCACCACCGGAGTTATAGGTGTGTAACTGAAATTAGCTGTTGGTTTATCATACACAACAATGGTATACCTGAATGTATCGGTCTTGTTACAGGTATTGGGGTCGTTGGCAACCATCGTCACTTGATAAGTACCAGGCACAGCATAAACGTGTGTAGGATTGACCTCAGTAGAAGTATTATTTGCACCGGAACCCGGATCACCAAAGTCCCATTCAAAACTAACACCCCCTACTGATGTGTTATTAAAGATCGCTGTGTAAGGCGCACAACCTGTAGGTGGTGTTTCAAACAAGGCATCTACATTGGCGGCCACACGGATCACCGTATCCAGGATCTCGGGATTATTGCAATAGGTGGTATCGTTCAGTATCAATTGCACGGTATAAGAACCGGGAGCAGGGAATGTATGCGGTATGCTGTTCAGTCCGGCCACTACCCTTGGACTGCCATCGCCAAAATCCCATATAAACGATGTATCAGTAAAAGGCCTGCTGGGATCTGTAGTGGAATTATTATTGAACTGGTAATCCAGGGCCGTACATGCACCGATCTTATCAAAGCTCAATGCTAAATTAGCGCGGAGGTCTCCAACCCGGATATTTATATAGGAAGTATCTCTTTCATTACAACTATTGGGATCAATCGCGATGAGCATTACCTGGTAAGTGCCCACTGTCATAAATGTATGACTTTGTGTATAACCGGTAGCAGCCGGCAGCGGTCCCACATCACCAGTGCCATCACCAAAGTTCCAGATATATTGTTGTGCGTTTCTTATCCGGTCTGTAAATACTACTTCCAGCGGAAAACATCCTGCAGTATCATTGGGAACACCATCAATAGAAGCATCGACCATAGAACCCACACCAGCAAGATTGAAAGCCATTTTTATCATGCCCAGGTTACAACCTTCAGGTAAAGCTCCGTTTATCGGTCCCCATACCCCGGGTGTTACAGGGAAAGCGGTGCCGCCTCCGCAATTGGCGCAAACACCCTGGTATATCACACCGTTTGGATCAAAGCGGCTGGTGCCACCATCCACGTGGTCGCCATAGCGGCCTCCGTTTTGTCCAAAGAAGCTGGCATATAAACGGCCTGCAGCATTGCGTTGCAAAACGAAGAAATAGAAATCGTGGCCATCTGTTGTTGGTTTGTACGCATCTGCTGTTACACCCAAACCGGTGGTACCTGCACTGTTAAATGGATTGGATGATTCATTAGCACCACCCCAACCGGAAACATATACATTCTCACAACGGTCAACCAGGAAGGCGGTAGGTGATATATCAGGGCGGGCCTGTCCTTTTCCAAACACTGTACTGTATACGTACGCTGAAAGATCAGGTTGCAGCTTAGCAATAAACTGTTTGCCGTTGGCTTCTGAATATATTGCATTGGATACCGGCCATGCACCTTCCGTTTGACCGGTTACATAAGGAAATCCGCTTCTGTCAAACTGGATGCCATATACCTGGTCGGCATTGTTGGTACCGAGATAAGTGGAACGGATGATAGAGCTTCCAGTGTTATTGATCTGCGCCACAAATCCATCTATACTGGCATCATCTGTTGCCCCGGTATGAAAGGTGGGGCCTACAGTGCCGGCTTTGTTGCCAGGAAAATCATTACTCTCTGTTCCTCCTGCCACATAGATATCTCCGGCCGGAGAAAGGTTCAACACATAGGCAGCATCATTTTCACCTCCGCCGAGATAGCTGGCAAATAGCAAGGAACCTACATCCGGCGTGAACTTCAGCAGAACCCCGTCCTGCCGGCCACCACCGAAATTAGGTTGGAAAGCGCCTGCTGTGGTGGGGAATTTTTCATTCACGGCATTGCTGCTCGATTGGGTGCAGGATGCTACATATATATTCCCGGCGCCATCGAGGATCACTTCACTGCGTCCATCATCACCATAGTTGCGTTGCAGGGAATTCGTGCCTGCACGGGTGGTGGTGATATTCACGCCATCATTACCACTACCGCCGATCCTTTTAGAACCGATCAGGTCAGAACCGGTTGCATTCAATTTTGTGACTACAATATCATATCCACCGCCGCCGCCAATCAACTGCCCTTTGGGATAATTGGTAGAGCTTGATCTGCCAGCCACTACCAGGTTGCCTTGGGGATCGCAGAAAAGACTGTGTGGTTGTTCATTGCCGCTGCCTCCGATATAAGTTGCATAAAGACGGTTGGTACCGTCGGATGATAATTTTATAATGCCAATATCAATTGGCGCATTAGGATCATTGTTTCCTCCCTGGAAAGTGGATTGAAAAGCACCGGGAGTTACAGGGAAAGTACCACCACTAAATACAATACCACCTCCGAAGAAACTTCCATCGGGTCCATAAGTAGCAGTAAAACCCCAGTTATTGGCAGAGCTGCCGGAGAGTGAACAAAAGATCAGTGTGGGATCAATAACAAGGGTAGCAGAAGGATCATATCCTTTTACATCAAAGCGAACCACATTATCTTTTACTACGTATTTGCAGGCAATGTCAGAGCGGCCTTTGGCGCTTGACTGATACGTATAAGGATAAGATTCTTTTTTTTCGCCGAGCGAAGTGCCCAGCACAAGTTCTTTATTTTTTACCTGGATCTTATCTACTCCATCGTAGCGAAGAGCGATCTTGCTGATATTGGCTCCGGGTTTTGCAATGATATCATACTTCAACCTGCCGTTATAAGTATAATAACGTACGTCCACATTCGGGTAAACTTCTTTTAAGGTAATGGCCTGGTAAACGCGGCAGTCACGTCCCCATTTGGAGGGATCGTCGCCAATAAAATAGTTATTGACGGCTGTCATCACTTTATCCGGCATCACCTGCATGGTGGGGGAAGCATCTATAAAATCAACATTCCAGGCGTGGGAGCGCAGTGTTACTTTACCGGCACCGGCAGACCGCTGGGTTTCCCCATGCGAGCCATGCATCATGGATTGAACAGCTTCGAAATCCTGCTGGTTATGTTGTAAAATAGTGAAGCCTGAAGAGCGGATAAATACAGAGCCGGCATTCACATCTCCTTTAAATTTTACGCGGCTGTCCCACTGTCCCTTGTTCTCAACAAATTCAATATTATCATAGTTCTGCGCTACAATGTCAAAACTTATGGCCAGCATTAGTACGAGGACTATAAAAGGTTTCTTCTGCATCAACATCGTTCTATTAAAATACACAATAATTCTGGTAAAAAACTGGAAACTTATGTTAAGATATCTTACTCCACGCCATCTTTCCTTTCTGCTGCTGCAGGAAACTTTTCAGCCGCAAATTGTCTGCCGAAACAAGTTCCGGATCTTCTTCCAGTAGCTCTGCTACCAGCAACCGGGCTGCTTCAACCAAAGGACGGTCTTCCACGATATTGGCCAGCTTGAAATTCAGCAGACCACTTTGCCGGGTGCCTTCTATATCACCAGGCCCTCGCAGCTCAAGGTCTTTTTCTGCTATTTCAAAACCATTATTCGTGGATGTCAGAATCTTGATGCGCTCGCGGGCATCATTACCTAATTTCGACCCGGATAAAAGTATGCAATAGCTTTTTTCGGCCCCGCGTCCTACCCTTCCCCGCAACTGGTGCAATTGTGACAATCCGAATTTCTCGCTGCTCTCGATCACCATCACACTCGCATTCGGCACATTCACTCCCACTTCTATCACCGTGGTGGATACCATGATCTGAGTATCTCCCTCAACAAACCGTTGCATGTTTTGTTCTTTTTGTTCAGCAGGTTGTTTGCCATGCACCATACTGATCCAGTATTTCGGTTCCGGGAAATACCCTTTCACTGTTTCGTATCCCCTCATCAGGTTTTCATAGTCAAGTTTGTCGCTTTCTTCAATCAATGGAAAAATGATATACACCTGTCGTCCCTTGTCAATTTCAGCGCGCAGGAAACTCATCACTTGGCTTCTTTGTGTCTCATAGCGATGAACCGTGGTAATTGGTTGCCTCCCCGGCGGTAATTCATCAATTACACTATAGTCAAGATCGCCATAAGCTGTCATGGCCAGGGTACGGGGAATCGGTGTTGCCGTCATCACCAGCACATGCGGCGGTATTTCTGCTTTTTCCCAGAGTTTGGCACGCTGAGCCACCCCAAAGCGATGCTGCTCATCGATGATCACCATGCCCAGCCGCTGGAACTGCACTACTTCTTCAATTACGGCATGCGTGCCAATTAAGATTTCTAATGTCCCTTCTGCCAGCTTTTTTGCTATTTTTTTCCGGGCAGCTGTTTTGGTAGAGCCGGTCAGCAATTCCACTTCCACCGGCATTTCTTTTAATAACGAACTGATGGTGGTAAAATGTTGTTTAGCCAGAATTTCTGTTGGCGCCATCAGGCAGGCCTGGTAGCCGTTGTCAATCGCGAGGAGCATGGTGAGGAGCGCCACAATGGTTTTGCCGCTGCCCACATCTCCCTGCAACAGACGGTTCATTTGTTTGCCGGTGCCGGTATCGGTCCGGATTTCGCGCAGCACTCTTTTTTGTGCGCCCGTCAGTTCAAAAGGAAGATATTGCTTGTAAAATGTATTGAACTGGTCACCCACTTTATCAAATACCACCCCTTTGGAAAACCGGTGGCGGCGGGAGCGAAGCAGGTTCATTCTTAATTGAGCCAGAAAAAGCTCTTCTATTTTCAGCCGCTTCACGGCTTCATTATACTGGGCTGTTGTGCCGGGAAAATGGATCTGGCGGAAAGCCTGGTAACGGGACATTAGTTGCAGTTTGCCAATAACAGCATCC
>CBHEUU010000112.1:0-9917 GCA_965990355.1 uncultured Chitinophagaceae bacterium | reverse complement strand
CTTCCGCAGCCCTAAACAACAAATGAAAGTGTTCAGGGGAATACAAAAAGTGATTGATTATTGCCTGGAGTTTGAACATACCCGCGATGATCTTCCCTATGAAATTGATGGGATGGTGATCAAAGTGAATGACCTGGACCTGCAGGATAAAATGGGAATGACTTCCCATCACCCGCGCTGGGCCATTGCCTATAAATTCAAAGCCCGCCAGGGAACGAGTAAATTACTGGGAGTGGAATTCCAGGTAGGACGGACCGGCTCTATTACACCTGTAGCCAAAATACAACCAGTGCCCATCGGCGGCGTTACGGTTTCATCCATATCACTCTTTAATGAAGATGTGATCAAGGAAAAAGATCTGATGATCGGCGATACCGTGCTGGTGGAACGTGCCGGTGACGTGATCCCTTATATTGTAAAATCACAGGCTGAGTTGAGAAAGGGAGATGAAAAGCATATAAAGTTTCCAAAGAACTGTCCTGTTTGCAGCAGCAAACTTTTTAAAGAAGAGGGAGAAGCTGTATGGCGTTGCATCAATATTGAATGCCCCGCGCAGGTAGTAGAACGCATCATTCATTTCAACAGTAAAGATGCAATGGACATCCGCGGATTTGGTGATGCGATCGTCCGCAAGTTCTATGATCTTAAATTGCTAAAAGATATTCCCGGTTTGTATACACTCGATTTTGAAAAGATCGGAAAGCTGGAAGGGTTTGGACAAAAATCAGTCGACAACCTGCAGGCAGCTGTTGAAAAATCAAAAACGCAGCCATTGCACCGCCTCATCTTTGGATTAGGGATCCGTTTTGTGGGAGAAACAACAGCTAAAACCTTAGCACATGCGGTCAACCACCTGATGGACTTTCGCCAGTTTACCCAGGAAGATTTGCTGAACCTGGAAGATGTAGGCCCTAAAGTAGCCGGCAGCATTCATCATTTCTTCAGCAATGAAAGTAACATCCATATGCTGGAAGAATTAGAGAAGCTGGGGCTCTCTTTAAAGAATGAAAAGAAGGGGCAACCGGCAGAAGGCGGCAGCCTGGAAGGACAAACCTTTTTGTTTACCGGCACCCTGCCTACGCTGAAGCGGGATGAAGCAGAAGCCATGGCAGAAGCACAGGGTGGCAAGATCGTTAGCGGTGTAAGTGCCAAACTAAACTACCTCGTAGTAGGAGAAAGCGCCGGCAGCAAACTGGAAAAAGCAAAGAAGATCAATTCTGTCAAGATCATTTCCGAAGCAGAGTTTTTAAAACTGCTTTCCAGGTGATAAAGCAACGGATAAAACAACTGATCAGGAGTATTGCGAAGCCTGCGTTTAAAAAAGAAATGCTGGCGGTTCCGGCTATCGCTTCGGTGTACCAGGAAATGATGTTGCAAAATGGAAAGGGTGATGCAGCTACAAGTTGTGAAGCCATCGTGTTTTCCAAAGACAGGGCTATACAATTGCATGCTTTATTGTCGAGTTATTATGAGCAAGTAAGCAATCCGGTGAAATTGTATGTGCTTTACACTACAAGCAATGAAAGACATTCCCAATCGTACAAGGAGCTTATACAGTTATTCAAGGATAAGAATATTCAGTTTATCCGCGAACAATCTTTCAAAAAAGATTTTGAGAGCCTGCTGGATCGTATTACTTCCTCAAAGCTTTTCTTCATGACAGATGATGGTCTTTTTATTGACCGTTTCGATTTGCAGGAAGTTCTTTCCTTTAATTATTTCGAGGTGGTACCAAGTGTGATCAAGGGAATGGATCTCACCTATTGTTATATCCAGGACAGGCAGCAGGCATTGCCGGATTTCATTCAACCGGCATTCAATTTACCTAAGGGTATGAAATGCTGGGAATGGGCGCAGGCGGAAGAAGGATCGGACTGGGCTTATCCATTGTCGCTGGATACAACATTCTATGATACGAAAGAAATACGTGCGATGATAAAACAGGCGGATTATAAAGGGCCTAACAGTCTTGAATCAGTTTTGCATGAGTTGTATGCGCCGGTTTTTTTACAACGGAAGGGTGTTTGTTATGACCGGTCGAAATATGTAAACATCGTATGCAATGTGGTGAACACGGAACATGCTAACCGGAATACAGGTAAGCACAGCATAGAAACCCTTTTAAAAAAATGGGAAGAGGGTTACCGTATAAAACATGAATCGCTATATGGGAAAACCTGTGGTGAAGCTGAACAATCTTCTTTTGAATTTGTACTTCGATAATACATTGCAACGCTGCAATACATTTTAATTTTTACTTTTGAATTTTGAATTACTAATAGAAATATCATGTTACAGTCCAATACACTTCAATTCTTACGCAATCTTAAAAAGAATAATAATAAGCCCTGGTTTGATGCCAATCGTCCTAAATATGAAGCAGCCAAAGCTGATTTCATCCAATTTATCCAAAAGGTGATTGATACGCATGGGAAAAAAGATGCAGCTATTCACAATCTCGTAGCGAAGGATTGCCTGTTTCGCATCAATCGCGATATCCGTTTTTCAAAAGACAAGTCGCCATATAAGACCAATTTTGGTGCGGCTATGAATAAAGGAGGGAAGCAATCCATGTCTTCAGCAGGTTATTATTTCCACTTGCAACCGGGACAAACTTTTACGGGCGGAGGTATCTGGATGCCGGATGTTGAAAATCTCCGCAAAGTGCGCCAGGAGATCGATTATAATTTTGATGAGTTTAAGAAGATCATTGGCTCTAAAAAATTCAAATCTGTTTATGGTGATCTTTCTCATGAAGCTGAATACAAATTGACCCGTTTGCCTAAGGGCTATGAAGCGGATAATCCTGCTGCGGAATATTTAAAACTGAAAAGTTTTATTGCTTCTATTGAGATCAAAGATGCTGATCTTACCGGGAAAGATTTGGTAAAGAAAACAGTGAATGCGTTTGAAGCGTTGCAGCCGGTAGTGGAGTTTATTAATCAGAGTATGGAAGGATAGATCGATTAAATACCGTGATTACCGGCTTCATCTTAACTTAATTGGCTCAAGTAGTTCTGGAACCGGTACCTGCAAGAACATAGCGATTTCATACAGCTGTGGTATGGATGGTTGGCTATTGTTTGCACACCATTGAGATACAGTTTGTGCGCTTACGTGAAGTTGCTGTGCCAATTCCTTATTTTTTACCTGATGTAAAGTAAGGTTTGCTTTTATACGATTGTAGACGGGCTTCTTTTCCATCTGGTGAAGATAAAAAAGATAAACGACTGATACTCAAAGTTGTAAAATTAAATTTGGAATATTTAATGTTTAAACATTAAATTTGTACCCTAAATTTAAAAATCATGGCAACCTGGACAATCGACCCCGCTCACTCCGAAATAGGTTTCAAAGTAAAACACCTTGTTATCTCTACCGTTTCCGGAAAATTCAACTCCTTTGAAGGAAAACTCGAAGGCGACATTGAAAACCTCACCGCCGCTAAAATTCATTTCTCTGCCGATATCGACAGCATTCACACCGGCAATGATCAACGTGACGGTCACCTGAAATCCGCCGATTTCTTTGACGCCGCTGTTCATCCCAAACTGAGCTTTGAATCAACCAGTGTTGAAAAGAAAGGCGACGACTATAAAGTAAATGGTAACCTCACCTTAAAAGGCATTACCAAACCTGTTACCCTTAACGTAGAATTCGGTGGTGTTCAAAAAAGCCTCTATGGCCAAACCGTAGCAGGTTTTGAAGTAAGTACAAAAATCAACCGCCAGGATTTTGGTCTTACCTGGAGCGCTGTTACTGAAGCCGGTGGTGTGGTAGTAAGCGATGAAGTGAAACTGGCAGCTAACTTAGAGCTGATCAAACAAGACTAAGCACCTTTAAAAGTTTAATGGTTTAAAATTCGTACAGTAAACCCGTACGGACTTTAAACCATTAAACATACTAAACCTTTATCCATTTATAATAATCCCTTCCCAACCAGGTACTCTGCAATCTGCACTGCATTTGTTGCAGCACCTTTGCGAAGATTGTCGGACACGATCCAGAGATTAAGCGTGTTGGGTTGTGATTCATCCCTTCTTAAACGGCCCACAAACACGTCATCTTTTTCATGTGCATCTTTGGGCATGGGGTATTGCGCATTGGCAATATCATCTACCAGCACAACACCAGGTGCGGATGATAAAATTGATTTTACCTCATCCAGTATATAGTCTTTTTCAAACTCCACGTTGGCGCTTTCGCTATGGCCGCCCATTACAGGTATGCGTACAGTAGTCGCCGTTACGCGAATTGAATTATCCCGCATGATCTTGGCGGTTTCTTTCACCATTTTCATTTCTTCCTTGGTATAACCATTTTCCAGGAACACATCTATCTGCGGAATTACATTCAGATCGATCGGGTATTTATAAGCCATTTCACCGCTCACGCCTTTTCTTTCGTTCATCAACTGGTTCACTGCTTTTACACCAGTACCGGTCACACTCTGATAAGTACTCACCACGATCCTTTTGATGCCGTATTTTTTATGAAGCGGATTAAGCGCTACCACCATTTGTATAGTAGAGCAATTGGGGTTGGCGATGATCTTATCATTTGCGGTGAGCACGTCTGCATTGATCTCCGGCACCACTAATGGTTTGGTAGGGTCCATTCTCCAGGCAGAAGAATTATCAATAACAGTGATGCCTGCTTCGGCAAATTGCGGAGCCCATTCCAGGGAAGTGCTGCCGCCGGCGGAAAACAATGCTACAGCGGGTTTAGCTGCAATCGCGTCTTTCAGGCCCACTATCTTGTATTTCTTGCCCTTGAACTCTACTTCCTTGCCTACTGATTTTTCTGAAGCTACCGGTACCAGTTCAGTTACCGGGAAATTCCGTTCTGCTAAAACCTGTAACATTTTGGTGCCAACTAATCCTGTGGCGCCTACGACTGCAACTTTCATTTTTGGCTTGTCCCGGGCTTTGACCCGGGATCTCCGGACCTTGATCCGGGATCTTTAGTTAATAATAATAGTTAAAAAAAACAGGCCCTCCGTAAGGAAGGCCTGCCAAGTTTTTATGTTACCATACATAACGCTGCAAACCTCCCTCAGGAACGTTTCTTTGTGCGCTTTGTATGTTTCATCATTTTCATATCGTTCTTGCCGCTACAATAAATCCAGCAGCGCGGCAAAAATAATCTCCCGTTTTATTCACACCAAATAATGTTTTTTTCCCATTTCCAGGTTCCAAAGCCTTTGGAAATTCACACCATGAAACAAAACATGAATATATGTATGAAACGTTTGTTATTATTCAGTTGCCTGTTTATTCAATATTGCCTGTACTCGCAGGAGCGTTATGCCGTGGTGATCAATGAGATCATGGCCGATCCGGCGCCACCTGCGGACCTGCCTGATTATGAATGGGTGGAACTGATAAATACAGGTCAGGAACCTGTCAACCTCCGTAATTGGCGGCTGGGAGACGCTTCCTCCCTTTCAGGTCTATTTCCGGAATTACTGCTTCAGCCGGATAGCCTGGTGATTATTTGTTCAGGATCGGCCCAACCCTTTCTGGAAACATGGGGCCAGACCCTGGCTATAACCAGCTTTCCTTCACTGGATAATAATGGGGAGCAATTATTCCTGAGATCAGCCAACGGCGTCATAATCCACGCTGTCCGTTATTCTGCTAATTGGTATGACAATCCTTTAAAACAGGAAGGTGGCTGGAGCCTTGAAATGATAGATGCATTAAATCCCTGTTCAGGACCCACTAACTGGAAAGCATCTGTTCATTCTTCTGGTGGCACACCAGGCCGGCCGAACTCTATAGTCGCAGTAAACCCGGATACAAGTCCGCCAGAAATATTGCGTTCTTATGCGGCTTCACCAACCAGCCTCGTCCTTTTTTTTAATGAACCGCTGGATAGCTTCTACGCCTCTGCTATCAGCCATTACTCCGGCGATCATGGATTGAATTTTATCAAAGCAACCTGTTTGCCTCCTGTCTTCGATCAGGTTCAGCTTGAAACAAGCGGTCTGATAGACAGTCAAACAGTTTATTCCATAACCGTAAACCAGGCAAAAGACTGCCGGCAAAATGAAATGAATGCGGCTATTGCTATCAAAGCAGGATTGGCAACAGATCCCGGTCCCGGAGAATTTATCATCAACGAAATTTTATTTGATCCAAAACCTAATGCTTATGATTATATCGAACTCTATAACCCCGGACCTAAAATCTTAGGCGCAAACAAACTTTATATCTCCAACCGAAGCAACAACGGGCAAATCAACACGCCTGCTGTTTTAAGTTCCATACCCTATGCAATCTTCCCGGGTGATCATATTGTGCTCACAGAAAATACAGCCAATCTTACTTTGAATTACCTGGTTAAAAACCCGGTCAACATACTTGAAATGCGCTCTCTGCCCTCCTATCCCGATGATAAAGGAACCGTGATATTATTGAATGCCCAGGGATCGGTCATAGATGAAGTAAATTATACTCACGACTGGCATTTTAAACTCATTGACAATCCCGAAGGTGTTTCGCTGGAAAGGATTGATCCCTCTGGCCCCTCATCTGAAACCAGTAACTGGCATTCAGCCGCATCCACAACCGGGTTTGGAACGCCTTCTTACACCAATTCACAATCACGAAAACAGGAAAGCATACATGCTCAATTTGAAATAAAACCTCCTGTCTTCTCCCCGGATAATGACGGGTATAATGATATAACAACTCTTTATTATAAAACCCGGGAACCGGGCTTTGTCGCCAACATATTCATCTTTGATGCTGCCGGAAGACTGGTAAAACATCTTACCCGCAATAGCCTGCTGGCTACCGACGGGTACTGGAACTGGGACGGAACCGATAATAAAGGACAACTTCTACCCATCGGCATCTACATTATCCAGGCGGAGCTATTCAATCTCAATGGAAACAAACAAAAGTTCCGCAACACTGTCGTCCTCGCAAAAAAATTGAACTAGGCATGGTCTGAGTTTTAATACTTTTTTCACAAGTAAATGGGTAATTTTCTTACATGAACCGCCGCCAATTCAACCTGCTCCTTCACCCTCTTTTTGTCCTCGGCTTGTTCCTGTTATTGCTGAATGATATCAGCCTGAAATATGAATTTCATAACGGCTTCACGGGTAAGCTATCCGACCTCGCCGGACTGTTTGTATTAACCATTTTATGGATGGTCATTTTCCCCAACCGGAAACGACAGGTAGCTATTATAACTGGTATAATCTTCACCTGGTGGAAATCTTCGCTTTCTTCCTCCTTTATCCAATCATGGAATGAAATAATGCCCCTGCCAATAGCAAGAGTAGTTGATTACTGGGATCTCACCGCTTTAATAATGTTGCCATTTGCCTGGCTGCTAGCTCGTTCTGACTATGATCCCCGAATCAGGTACCGTCGCATTTTTATACCGCTTGTAGGAAGCATTGCCCTGTTTGCATTTTGCTTTACCTCTCCACCTCGTTATGCCCTTTATTATTATCCGCCTAATCAAGTCAGATTTTATGGAAACTTCAAAACATCTAAAACCGAAGAGCAAATACTGGATAAACTGATCAGTAAGAACATTTCATTCCATAAAGATTCTATTGCTTACTATCCCCTCGTTGATGGTGAATATTATGTAAAAACTGACAGCAGTAAATGGGTACGAGTAAACGATACATCTGCTTTATACAGGCGAAGCGAAGAACGCCCTTTTTATATTATCCCAAGTTATAATTTCGACGGGGAAGAACTGAAAGACGTTAAAATGAGGATTGATCAGCGCGATAAGAAAACCTTTGTTTACGTAGAAACTTTTCAAGTAGGCGGCAAAGTGCAATACTCCAATAAAAAAGAAAAACAATATAAAAAGCATTTTAAGAAGCTATTCGAGTAGCCTTCTGTCTACTGTTCTTCAGCAACCAGGCCAATGTAAAGGATGGAATAAAATCCGTACCCGGCAATATCTCTTCTATAAAGTTAAACGCGCCGCCCAGCAACCCTTTCCAGCCACCAAAGCTGATGCTGAAAACCAATGCCGATACCGGTGCCCAAAAAATATCACCCAATTCCCCCAATACCGGGATGGTATAAGTAAGATATCCTGCTGCATCCATCAGGAGGCAGAACACCAGAGAAGGAGAGTTCTTTTTCATGCTACATCAGATACAAAAACCGGTCCTATAGTTGCATCTCCGGAAAATCAAAAAGAAATGTTATAGCCTCCGGTTCGTCGTTAGATTTTGCCTTTTGACCGCTACACTCAAGGCTGCTCCATATATCAAGGATAATTTTATACTGTGTTATATACAGCATTCAAAAAACATGGTATGTACAGAGTCCTTTACTTATTCATTTTCCTTTCATTGCTAGCAGGCGTCGCATCGGCGCAGGATAGCACGCAGTTGCCGGCAAAGTGGACGCTGGATGATTGCATCAACTACGCAAAGGAAAATAATATACAGATCAACACCCTGAAGCTCTCCTCCGATGCAGCGCGGTTGGACCTTCAGCAGTCAAGAAATAACAGATTACCTAATGTGAATGGAACTATTTCGCAATCGCTGGTAAACAGTAACAATGCCGATCCTGTGATCGGTGGTTTTCAGACACAAGCTAATTTCTCCAGCAACTACGGCATTAGTTCTTCCATGACTGTTTACAATGGCGGTTACCTGAATAATGATATCAAATCAAAAAACCTGTCGCTTCAATCAGCCAATCTGACCGTACAGGAAACTGCTAACAATATTACGCTCAGCATCACACAAGCTTTCTTAAACATACTACTGGCAAAGGAAAATATTACTTACCTCAAACAGGTACTGGCTACTTCTGAAGCGCAATTAAAGCAAAGCCAGGAACGGTTTGATGCCGGCTCGATCTCTAAAAAAGATCTTCTGCAATTTCAATCACAACTTGCATCTGACAACTACAACCTGGTTAGCGCTAACAATAGTTATCAAACTAATATTGTCAACCTGAAGCAATTGCTTCAATTGCCAGCATCTTATCAAATGGAAATAGCAGAGCCTGCAGCTGTAGAGCCTCAGCAGGCAGTGGTCTCATTATCCAGCGCTATGGCTGCTGCGCAGGAAACAAGACCTGAAGTAAAGAATGGTGAGATAGGAGTAAGCATTGCCCAGGTGGAACTGGAAAAAACAAAAGCCAGCCGCTTGCCGACAGTCAGCCTCGGCGCAAATCTGTCTTCTGGCTTTTCAGATAACCAAAACGCCAAATATTTTTCACAGCTGAACAACAACTTTTACCAGTCGCTCGGCGCAACTATCTCCGTTCCCATCTTCAGCCGGAAACTGAATAAGACCAATATCGCCAAATCAAAGATCTCTATTGAACAGGCCAAACTTGATTTACTGAACACTAAAACAGTATTGAATCAGCAGGTGGAGCAGGCGTATATCAATCTCCGGAATGCACAAGCCCAGTTTGTGGCCGCCCAAACTCAACTCAATGCTGCTGAAGAAAGTTACCGCATTACAGATGAACAATTGAAACTGGGAGCAGTGAATGCTGTGGATGTAATGACGCAACGGAACACTTACGTACAGGCATTGCAATCATTTGTGCAGGCAAAATATTCTGCCGTACTCTATAATAAAATATATGATTTCTATACCGGCAAACCGGTAACGTTTTAACTATAAAAAACCAGACATGAAAAAATATAAGTGGATAATATGGGTGGCGGTAATAGCAGCAGTGGCGGTGGCGGTTTGGCTCTGGAAATTCAGGTCAGAAAAAAGTGTTGTTGTACTGGAAACCGAGCACCCGCAAATCGGTACGCTCACGCAGTCTGTAACAGCTACCGGAACGGTTCAACCCGTGGATACAGTATCAGTAGGTACCCAGGTTTCCGGTAGTATCCAGAAAGTGTATGTTGATTTTAACGCTGTCGTAAAAAAAGGGCAACTGCTGGCGCAACTC
>CBHEUU010000111.1:0-9933 GCA_965990355.1 uncultured Chitinophagaceae bacterium | reverse complement strand
CTACTATTTATCGTGATGCAGTGGATGCTGATTGGCAGGCAAATCCGGAAGCATACACTATTGAAACTTTTAAAGTAGATACGGCGACAGTTTTAAAAATAAAACTGGCGAAAGGCGGAGGAGCGGCAATTAGTATACGGCTTGCCGGATCAGTGTATGATCTTAAAAAAATCAGGAAATACAAGTAGTGGATAAACAGGTTTCTCTCTCATAAGCAATCAATCGTTATAAGGGTGGCTTTTTGGCCGCCCTTATTTATCTTTACCCTTTGTGCCGTTAAACCCTTCTATTTGAAAGACACAACCAAACAACTCAGTAAGCTTCTCAGTTTTATCCTTCGTCATAAACCTGAACATATCGGTCTGCAACTGGACCCACAAGGCTGGGCTTCAGTGGAAGAATTGCTCGGCAAACTGAATGCATCCGGAACATCTATCGACAGGGATACGTTGGAAGAAATTGTTGCAACCAATAATAAAAAACGGTTTGCTTTTAATGATGATCAAACCCTGATCCGAGCCAGCCAGGGACATAGCATTGAAATCAACCTTCAGCTTCAGCCATCTCAGCCGCCGGATACTTTATATCACGGCACAGCAGAAATATATTTTGAAAATATAATGGCGCAGGGATTGAAAAAACAAAACAGGCAGCATGTTCATCTTAGCAGCGACCTGTCAACGGCTAAAGCAGTTGGCTCCCGTCATGGAAAGCCAGTCGTATTATTGGTGAATGCTAAGCAAATGTATATAGAAGGACATGTTTTTTATTTATCAGACAACGGAGTTTGGTTGACGGAAGAAGTACCTGTTGTATATCTGAGTCCCTACTCATAAATACCACCCCATCTTCCCATTCAACGAAATCTCCACCGCGTCTCCTACCACCAATTCTGATTGTATAGTACGTGCAATAAGATGAATATTATCCACCTTTATTTCCGTTTCATAATAGCCACCCATAAAAGAAATACTGACGACCGTACCTGCAACAGTACGCCCGCTTTTCTTCATGATCTTAATATCCTCCGGGCGGAAGAACAGGTCTTTCCCATTTTGTTTTATCCCGGGTAATTTTTCAAAGATCGCCACAGAAGATGCAGGAATTACATTATACGCACCAAACAACCCCGCCACATATTCATTCAACGGCTGACGATACACAATGGAAGGGGCTCCTTGCTGAACGATCTGTCCTTCGCGGATCACGATGATTACGTCGGCCCAGGAAAGCGTATCAAGCGGATCGTGGGATGCAAGCATGCAGGTGGTACCCAGTTTGTCGCCGATGTCTTTTATTACAGTTTTCAGAATGCGTTTGTGGATCAGATCGAGATTGGAAAAAGGTTCGTCGAGTAACAGCAGTTTGGGTGAACGGGTGAGCAATCTTGCCAGGGCAATACGTTGTTTTTCTCCGCCGGAGAGTTGATTAGTGCGCCGCCTCAGAAGATGATCAATACGGCAGGTTGCATATAATAAGGCAGCTTCGCCTGGAGGAAGTTCATCTGCATAATTCAACACTTCTTCCACCCACATATTATTGGGCAGTTCATATTGCTGTGAAAGATAAGCGATGCCCGGATGGCCGGGGATCAGTTTTTCGGCGGGGCCTTCCACTCTTATGTCTTCAAATCTTACTTCACCACTTTCAGCCTGTGTAAGCCCTGCAATGATCTTTAATAAAGTGCTTTTACCCGAACCTGTTTCACCAGCTATTGCTATTTTTTGATGACGTTGTTGTTCGAATTGAATTTCCCGTGCTGCGGGGTTACCATTTTCCTGCCTGCTGACGCTTTTTACCTGAAGAAACTCCATAGAGCCGCTAAAGTACACTGAATAAGGAAAAAGGCATAAGGGGAAGGCCTTATTTTATTTCAAGATCAAAATGCATAATATTATGAAAAATATCAGCCAAGTTGGGGTACCTGCTGGCGGATGCGCTTAAGCAGCATGGAAATGTCAAATGGTTTTTGTAAAAAATCATTTGCCTGGCAATCTTCAATAGAAGAAGAAGAAATATGACCGGCGGAATAGAGCAGAACGGGTGTGTCAGCAAATTCTTCTGTGTTCTTTATTTGCCTGCATATTTCCCTGCCATCTGCATCACCCAGGTAAATATCCAACACCACAAGATCAGGCCTGTAATCAGACAGGGTTGTAAAAAAATCAGCGTGGTCATTTAAGCTGAAAACTTCAATACCATGGGTCCGCAATACAAGTGTCACCATCTCCAGCAGGTCATCATCATCATCAACAATAAGGATTTTCAGCATTTCGGTTTCTTTTAATTCGATTTTTTATAGCTCGCATAATTTATGCAGCAAAATAGTAGCCAAAAAACGGCCAGAAGATAATCATATTGCTATTCGCCTTATAGAATTTTTGGTTTATTTTTAAGACAGCATACAGATAACCAAGTATCCATGAATATTGAAAATCTAGAGGAAAAACAGGCCAGGCTTGCGGCGATCATTGAGAGTTCGGACGATGCGATCATCAGCAAAGATCTGAATGGGCGGATCACCAGTTGGAATAAAGCTGCTGAGCTCATGTTTGGGTACACTGAAGAAGAAGTATTAGGGCAATTAATCTACATTCTTATTCCCAATGAGCGGTATGATGAGGAAGAAATGATCCTTTCCACCCTGCGGCAGGGAAAAAGGATTGAACATTTTGAAACAGTCCGCAAAACAAAAACAGGCGGGGAACTGGCTGTTTCCATTACTGTTTCACCTATAAAAAATGTCAAAGGCGTTATTATTGGTGCATCCAAGATCGCACGTAATATTACGAGGCAGAAACAGAATGAAGAACGGCTGCAGATGATCTATTCCATTGGAAAAACCATCTCTGCACAACTTGATGTCCCAACTATTCTACAGAAAGTCACGGATGCCACTACCCAGTTATGCGGAGCAGCTTTCGGAGCTTTTTTCTATAACAAAACAGACTCAAAGGGTGAAGCCCTTACACTGTATACCCTATCTGGTGCCCCTAAAGAAACATTTGCTAAGTTCAGCACACCAAGGAATACCGCTGTATTTAAAACAACTTTCGATGGAGAAGGAATTGTTCGCTCAGATGATATCACCAAAGACCCCAGATATGGGAAAAACTATCCACACAAAGGCCAGCCGGAAGGACATTTGCCCGTAGTAAGCTACCTGGCAGTGCCCGTAATTTCCCAAAGCGGAATACCGATTGGCAGTCTTCTCTTCGGCCACCCGAGGCCAGGCATGTTTACCAGTGAACATGAAACCCTGGTGGCAGCGATCGCTTCACAAGCTGCAATTGCATTGGACAATGCGAAACTGTATGATGAGATCAATTTGATCAACAATAAAAAAGATCAATTTATCGGGTTTGCCAGTCACGAACTTAAAACGCCGCTTACTACTATTAAAGGCTATCTGCAATTGGCAGAATCAGCTGAAATAGCTGCGCAGGAGATCATACCAAAGATCAGCAAGCAACTTGGCAGACTGGAAAGTATTATTGCCGACCTGCTGGATATTTCTAAAATACAGGCAGGCAAGCTTGATCTTCATTTCAGTAAAACAAGCCTGAAAGATATCCTGAAAGAAAGCGTTGAACTAATTGATGTCTCCGATCACACTATCGAAGTGGATAACCCTTCAGAGGATATCACAGTGCTGGCTGACCATCAAAAAATAACACAGGTGCTGGTAAACCTGCTTACAAATGCCGTGAAGTATTCAATGCCGGGAACTGTGATCTCCGTAACAGCCATCCTGCTGGGCGATCAGATCCAGATCAGCGTAACCGACCAGGGTATTGGCATACCAGCAGAACACCTGCAACGGATATTTGATCAATTCTACCGGATCTCGTCCATGGGTAAAACCAAACCAAAAGGAGTTGGGTTGGGATTATATATTTCAAAAGAGATCATGGAAGCACATTCCGGAAAAATCTGGGCCGAAAGTACAGAAGGAAAAGGATCAACATTCTACATTCAATTCCCGATAGACAGAGGAAAGTTTAAGGATGATCGTTAAATGTTCGATCGCCGGTATTATTAAAAAAAGAGACCTTCTTATATAGGAGGTCTCTTTTTTAATTTTTTCCTTATCTTGATCCACTTACGTTAACAAAACATCATTATGAGAAAATTAATTCTTTCACTGTCTTTTTCTGCCTGCGCGATTTTCCCCTTATTTGCACAGCCAGGCAGGGAAGCACCGGTTAAAAATGATCAACCCGTTTCACCAGGCCGTATTCTTTTAATGGATTCTGCCATTACCACCAAACATGAAGTAACGATCAGGGGCCAGCGCGTTCCTTATACAACAATGGCGGGCAGCCTTCCTGTATGGGATGAAGATGGCAGACCCATAGCAGGTGTTTTTTATACTTATTATGAACGCGACGATATCAAAGACAAAGCCTCCCGCCCTCTTGTGATCTCTTTTAATGGAGGTCCCGGTACTCCTTCCGTGTGGATGGAGATCGGTTATACCGGCCCGCGGCTGCTTAATATTGACGATGAAGGTTATCCTGTACAACCCTACGGCATGCGCGATAATCCCAATTCCATTCTTGATGTAGCAGACATCGTATTTGTTGATCCTGTTAATACAGGTTATTCCAGGGCTGCCAACAAGGATATTCCCACTTCCAGGTTCTTTGGTGTGAATGAAGACATCCGATACCTGGCAGAATGGATCAATACATTTGTTACACGCAAAGGCCGTTGGGCATCACCCAAGTTCCTGATTGGTGAAAGCTATGGCACCACGCGTGTGTCTGGTCTCGCACTGGAACTGCAGAATGCACAATGGATGTACCTGAACGGGATCATTCTTGTGTCACCAACAGAATTAGGGATACAGCGCAATGGCCCGCTGGATGCAGCTTTAAAGCTGCCTTATTTCACGGCTACTGCCTGGTATCATAAAAAACTTCCTGCAGATTTGCAGCAAAAAGATCTCACGGCTGTGTTGCCCGAAGTGGAGCAATTCACCGTGAATGAATTGCTGCCCGCTCTTTCCCGTGGTGGATCACTGGATGCTGCTCAAAGAAAAATCATCGCGCAAAAAATAGCCCGCTATAGCGGATTAAAAGAAGAAACAGTCGTGGAAAATAACCTGGATGTATCATTCAACCTGTTCTGGAAAGCATTGCTGCGTGATCAGGGTTACACTGTAGGAAGACTGGATTCACGCTATAAAGGAATTGACAGGCAAACAGGCGGTGAAAGACCTGATTACAATGCAGAGTTGACAGCATGGCTGCAGGCTTTTACTCCTGCCATCAATATTTACCTGCGGGAAGAATTGAAATATAAAACGGACCTGAAGTATAATATGTTTGGACCTGTTCGCCCCTGGAACAATAATGGTGATCAAACAGGTGAGAACCTTCGCCAGGCAATTGCACAGAATCCCTTTCTGCATCTGCTGGTTCAATCCGGTTATTATGATGGCGCCTGTGATTATTTTAATGCGAAATACAGCATGTGGCAACTTGATCCAAGCGGCCGGTTAAAAGACAGGCTGAAATGGGAGGGCTATCGCAGCGGGCACATGATGTACCTGAGAAAGGAAGATCTGGCAACAGCAACAGATAATTTGAGGAAGTTTATACTGGAATCAATACCTGCAAAAGGAGAACCAGCGAAGTACTGATCTGCCTGCAACAGGTAAAAGGATCATTGGATACGAAGCTGTATCCAGTGATCCTTTTTATTTTAGCCCTTCCATTTTCTCCCTGATTCCTTTCTTTTCTACTTCCGTTTTTGCCAGCGAGTACGCTTTTTCCCAATTATGTTTTGCTTTCTTTTTATCTATCCCCTTATAAAGCTCTGCCAGCAGCATAAAGTAAAAATGATCGCCTTCCAGTTTTAATGGTTCGGCTTCTGCAAGTGCTGCTTTCACGCCTTTCACTTTGTATAAAGCAAAAATCCTGTTGAGTGCCACACTGGGTGAATAATTCAGTTTCACTAACTGATCATACAATTCCAATATGGCGGTCCATTTTTCTTTTGTATCCTCTTTCCTACAGTGCCAGTATGCGATTCTCGCTTCCAGGTGATACGAACTCAATTCATCGCCTTCGGCGGAAAGAAACAGGAAATGAGTTCCGCGGTTGATCAGTTCAGTATCCCATAAAGTCTCATCCTGGTCTTCATACAGCACTACAGCTCCGTTCCCTTCGCGGGCTGAAAAGCGTGAAGCATGAAAACACATCAAAGCTATCAGCGCATTTGTTTTGGGAAGATTGGTGCGTTCATAATTTGTTAATGTCAATCCCAACCGCAATGCTTCCAGGCAAAGGTCTTTCTGCAACAGTTGGTTTTGGGTCTTGGAATAATAACCTTCGCTAAACAGCAGGTAAATAATATGCAGCACATTATCCAGCCGCTTACTGATCTCGGCTTCCGGCGGCAATTCCATCTTCACTTTTTCTGCACGCAATTTTTCTTTTGCGCGCAATAAGCGTTTATTGATGGTTTCCTTATTGGATAAAAATGCTTCAGCAATTTCATCAATACCAAAACCGCAAAGGATGCGAAGCGCAAGCCCGATCTGCGCTTCGCTGGCAATTACAGGACTGCATATAGCGAAAAGCATTTGCAGTTGGCTATCTTTTATATTTTGCGGTGAAAAATCCGGCTCGCTCATTTCTTCTTCATTTGCCTGCTGCGCTTTTAATGCAGGTATCACTTTATCATCCAGTATTTTATTTCTCCTGAAATGATACAATGTTTTTTGTTTGGCAACAGTATAAAGCCAGGCAGCCGGGTTGGGCGGAATGCCTTTCATTCCCCAGGTCTCGGCTGCCTGTAAAAATGTTTCGCTCACAATATCCTCTGCTGTTTCTATATGTTGCAGCCCAAACAGCTTGCTGATCACCGCAACCATCTTGGTAAACTCCTGCTGAAATAGTTGCTTCAGCGAACCGTATTCATTTTCCATGCTGTTCAAGATAATATTAAAATCTATACAAATAACGGCCGCACTTCCACGCTGCCATTGGCATCAATGGCGGGGCAGCCATGTGCCAATGTTACTGCATCCTCCAGGCTTTCGGCTTTTACCACCACAAAACTACCGAGGCGTTCCCTGATCTCTACAAAAGGGCCATCTGTAACAACTCCGCCGGCCCTCAGTACTTTTCCTTCTGTGGAAAGGCGTGTTCCGTTGCTCACCAGCCTGCCTTGCGATTGAATGCCTCCTATCCAATCCTGCCATTTTTTTGTAAGGGCCTGCATTTCATTCGGGGAAATATTGCTGTAATCATAGCTCGGTTGACGGAATAATAATATAAACTCTTTCATTGCTGTTGTTTTAATAATTCAAATGATAACTCCAAATTCAAAAATAAAAATTCAAATTGGGTTTTACACGGCTGCATGCATACCCGGTTGATAACTTCCTACATTGGCAGGATTAGGAAAAGCGATATTAAGCCGGTTGTAACTGTTAATAGCAATAACTGCTATGGTCAGATCAATCAGTTCTTCTTCAGTGAACTGTTGCAGTGCTTCTGCATACACATTATCCGGCACCTGGCTTCCAGCCAGCGTAGTCAGTGATTCAGCCCAGGCCAGTGCAGCCCTTTCGCGAGGAGAATAAAACGGAGCTTCACGCCAGGCATTCAGCAAGTAAAGACGTTGCTCATCCTCGCCTTTTGCCCGCAGGTCTTTCGAATGCATGTCAAGACAATAAGCACAGCCATTGACTTGCGACACCCTGAAATAGATCAGTTCCAATAATTTTCCCTCCACCTGTGATTTAGCAAGATAAGTGCCCAATCCAAATAATGCCCGCATGGCGGATTTCCCTTTTTCAATTACATTAATAGTGTGTTTCATTTTACAATAAGTTTAAAGTATTAAATGTGATTACACAGGAATAATGAGTGGGATTGGAAAAACTGGACATTCCCCCTCAAAAAAATTTGCCCCAGCCAGCCTCCGGGTCATTTACTAATAAATAAACCCCGAACGCTCAATGGTTTAATGGTTGGAAAAAACCTGCCTTTATTTTTACAAAAAACCTTTCAAATGAAACTTTTATCCCTTTCATTCCTGGGATCTTTACTGACAGTGGCCATTACTGCCGGAGAGATACCTTATAACACTGCCGCCAAGCAACAGCCCAGCGGTACCGATTTCAGCAAACTGATCCCTCTCAAAGTCGGTTCTTTCAACCGCATCAGTTACAAAGACCCTGCTCCGGGTCTCGATGGAGAAGCCACTTACCGTTTCGGTTCAAAAGAGATCTTTATGTTGTTCAGCAAAGCGGATACCCGTAAAGACCTGAAAGAAACCATGCAAACTATCCGGGAAGAGGTTGAAGAGAATAAAACGACAGAAGCACGGGCTATCGAATTAAAATCCGATCCGGCCTATATACATTTTATCGGGCCAAAGATCGCCTTCTTTGCATGGACAAGAGGATTGTATTGTTTTTCCGCAGACGGAAAGAATGGAGATAAAAAAGCACTGGAAGAATTTATGAAGGCGTTTCCTTATTAAGAGAGTAACCTGCCGGATAGCTGCAAGCTCCATAGATTGGTAGTGGCTTCGCTTCATAATCAGGTTTTCCCACAAAGACCACAAAGGTCCACAAAGAAGACTCTATTATGATGAACTCTTTGTGTTCTTTGTGGTCTTTGTGAGAAAAATCAAATTGAGTCACTGGCCATAGATTCAGATATCTTTGCGTAAGCAAAACCATTGATATGGGAAATAAGCAGATCTTGCCGGCAGTAGCCGTAGCCATTTTTAATGAAAAAGGTGAAATCCTTTTACAAAAAAGAAAGGACGTTAATAAATGGTGTGTTATCAGCGGCCATGTTGAATTTGGGGAAACAGTGGAACATGCTGTGCTCAGAGAAATCAAAGAAGAAACGGATTCGGAAGCAAGTATTATTCGCTTTATCGGAGTGTACTCTTCTCCGGAATCACAAACCTATTCCTACCAGGACAGAACAGTACAATACATTACTTCTTATTTTGAAGCAAAGCTTTCTGAAAATATCCCGGCAGGATTTTCCAATAATGAAACGAAGGAATTAAAATTCTTCCGACCTGACATGATTCCCGATGATCTTGCGTTGATCAATGAGCACTGGCTTAGTGATGCTCTTGAACGGGATAGCGGCATTTTTATCCGTTGATCATACCTTTGCTTAACGATTCCAAAGCGGTTTTGCTTTTAGCACCTTTTTATAAACCGGGCAATCCGCTGAATGCGCCCCTTTCAGATAGCCCGTGCTCATTAAAAATTCGTTCACGATCTCTCCGCCTGTAAAGCGGAAAGTTTTCTTGAACAGCTTCACCCACTCTTCTTTTGTTTTAGGATGGTTTGCCTCCAGCCATTTCTCAAAAGAGCCATATTCCTTTTGCAGATCAAGAATAGCTTTGGCATTTTCTATCGCGGCATTTATTTTTAAACGGTTGCGGATAATACCTGCATCGGCCAGCAATCTTTTCCTGTCCTTCTCCGTATATGCGGCCACTTTTTTGATGTTGAAATTGTGATAGGCTTTGCGGAACCCGGCTTCTTTTTTAAGAATGGTTTCCCAGCTTAATCCCGCCTGGTTGATCTCCATGATCAGCCGCCCGAATAATTCATTATCATCACGGATCGGGAATCCATAATGCTCATCATGGTAAGGTTTATGGATCGCTTTTTTATCTTCTGTCATGTAGTTGATGACACTGCAATAAGACATACTTTAAGTATTGGGGTTGTGAAAACCGGTTAAACGAGGGGCAAGTTACCAACTTGGTTTCATTTCATATATAAAATAAAAAAACCGCCTTCTTTTTCTCAAAGTCAGCGGTTTCATTGATCATAGCAAGCGATCATTATTCCCCAATAAATAAACCCCCAGGTTATTTAAAAAGAAAAGACGGCCTGACATTGATCATCAGGTAAGCCCAGTCGGCCTGGCTTTTTGC
>CBHEUU010000110.1:0-9948 GCA_965990355.1 uncultured Chitinophagaceae bacterium | reverse complement strand
CGCTGCAATACCAGAATAAGCATAATGTCTTGTAAATGCCTGGTTGGGAACTCCTGTTGCGCTCTTCATTAAACGTAGCTGCAGCGACATCCATTTATCCAATACTTCGGAAGATTGTAAGGAACTATCATGATGATAAGGACTCTCAGGTTTTCTGCAGGAGCTAATTAATAGCATCACACAAATAGTGGTGAACAAATAGGCGGAAATTTTCCTATTGGTTCTGGTTGAAATCTTGATCATGGTTAAGGTTTTTTGAATTGATTGATTATTCCAGCGGACAACGTCACGTTGTATTTTCCGCCAGGAGTTAAAAGTTAAGTTGTTGATTTGGCGACCGGGGTCAGCTCTGGTTTGATAGAATGGACTTTATTGATTTTTAGGCATAGAATTTCCTTTTATTATTAAACGTTTAATGTTGGTTTGTCTTTGTTACAGCCTATCGTCCTTGTGTGCTGCTAAAAAAATAGAACGAGTAATTTTTCATGAATAAAAGTCTAATGGTTTATGGTGCTTTGACTATTTTCTTTGAATTGCTAAATCAAAAATAATATGCCGGCGAACCTTTGAAACTGAGTTCTTCCTAATGGTGCCATTCGTTTTCCCAATGGAATGTTCGAAAAAAAATAGTTTGATTGATGGGTTTTCAAACAACGCATTCACAGCCATGAATAACAGGGCCCGTTCTCCGACCGGCGAACAAGTGCTTTTGAAGCGCCGGGAGGCGTAAAAGGTATTTAACCAATACTTACCTTTATTTCCTAAACTCAGGCTATAAAAATGAAAAGGCTGCTGCCAGTCATCATCATTTTGCTTTTACCATGTCAATTACTCGGACAGGATGCAAACGAAATGGGATTTTCGTCCTATTCCCGCGCTGATGGACTGACACATAATACTATTTCTGGGATCACACAGGATTCAGCCGGGTATATATGGATCTCTACTCCTGCCGGACTGAACAGGTATAACGGTAGCCGGTTTGTACAGTTTCATAGCAACGGGAATGAACAATCTTTACCTGCAGAAGAAATAAATGGTATGGCCTGGCTGGACAAGTCGAGCCTGGCCATCTTTACTGCCGGATTACATATCATTGATACCAAGACGGGCAAAACTCGCAATCTTTATATTCCTTATAAGGATAAGCAATACGAGTATAAGTTCAATATGATCGTATCTGTCACAGGAAATGAGGAGGGAGAAAAGTTTGTGTTGTCGCGTTCCGGCTTCTATCATTTCTCCAGCACTGATTCACTATTATCCCGTTTCGATTATTACACTGAATTGCAAGTGAAGCTGGATCATTTCTCCTTTGGCAGAGAGTTGATCGAGCTTGATGATAATCGCTTCATGATAAACTCGATTGGAGGAATCTATATCTATGACAGGCGTACAAGGAAGGCTAAACTTATGAGTTCTTCAGATGCACCCGTATTGGGTGAGTTTGTGGAACATCCGGATGGCGGCAACATACCTTATCGTTTCTTTCAAACCCGCCCGGGTTGTCTTTTTGCGATCAAACTTGATAGCGATTCCATCTATTATATCGATATAATAAAAAATGTAAAAAAAGTCTCGCGAGTACCCATACATCCTCTCAGGAATGAATTTCAATTCAGAAGCAGAATGCTGCGCGTAAGTGATAGCATTTTCTACATTACCGGTCACTTCTCAGGTTTCTTCAAAATAAAACTCGATCCTTTAACCGGGAATGTCACGCTTGATTCCAAAAAGTATTTCCCCTCTTACTTATGCAATATGTTGTTTCAAGACAGGGATAACAATCTTTGGGTCGCGACCAACAAGGGAGTCTTGCACCAAGACAAACGGAACTCCCGGATACAATTATGCCCCTTGCCAACATACCTGACCGATGCCTTTCCAGATATTAAGGTGGACGATATCCAGGTTGGGAAAAACAAGATTTATGCCGCCGCACGTTCGCAAGGGGGCTTGTTGATCTTTGATAAGAAGACTTTCAGGTTTGAGAAACAGGTCCTTTTTAAAAGACAAACGGAGAAAGCAAATCTCATCACGTCTCTTGCAACGCTTGATTCTGCCAACCTGTTAGTTGGCACCGGAGCGCCATTATTGCAATGGAATATGAACACTGGAAAAGAGAAGGTCCTAACAGCGCCGCGTTGGGGATCGGGAGACTGGACTAGTGATCTTAGTCGTGATAGCAAGGGCAATATCTGGATTAGCGCATACAGCATCTATTGTTATAACCCAGCTACGTTGAAATTCAAAGTGATTCCAGCAAATGATAAAATGTTGAATGTTCCTGCCTCTATCGAAGAAGACAGGGATGGAAATATTTGGATGGCTGGTCATGGGTTAACACGCTACAACACCAGGCTGAGCCAATTTGATCTATTACTTGACACGTTTCCATACCTGAAGATGCCGGACAAACAGGTAAACGCAATGGTCATAGACGAACAAAATACCGTTTGGTTCAATAGTAATAATAATGGATTGCTCGGCTACTCTATCAATACCGGGAAATACCGTCATATCACACGTTCTGACGGTTTGCCCGATGACAATATATCATCGATGATAGTTGTCGGCAATAAGCTTTGGATAGCTTTTTATTCGGGCATTGCTTGTATGGATTTAAGTACTTTGAAAGTTGTACTATTTGGCAAAGAAGATGGGTTCCCTGATATGCCAGTGAGCAAAGGAGCACGATTTTATTATGATGAAAATGCGCAACAACTTTATATGAGTTTTACCAGCGCAATTGCCCGGTTTAATCCTTATGAAATACTTGCGACGAAATCTCCACCCCATGTCTTCATCGAAAGCGTTAACATTAATGAAAAGCAGACCCACTTTCTACCTCCGTCCAATATAACAACTTCATGGCGTGATAATGAGTTCCAGGTAATGATAGGCAGTATTAACTTCTCAGATAATTATAGCCAGAGGTTTGCTTATCGGGTATTGAAGATAAAAGAAACAGCATGGCAACATTTAGGAACCCAGTCGTCTTTCAATCTTTCAAACTTGTCACCGGGGAAATACCGGGTACAGGTAAAATGTTACTCCTTACACAATCGTTGGCCGGAGCAGATCAGGGAATTCCAGATAGAGGTTTTACCACCCTTCTGGATGAAGGAATGGTTTATTGGGGTAGTAGTCGTGTTGGCTATCTTTCTTTTTTATCTCCTTATTAAATGGAGAACAGGTATTGCACGGAAAAAAGAAATGGAAAAAACGAACACGCAGAAGCTCAAAGCAGATGATTACAAGAGTCAATTTGAACTTGAACAGATAAGTAATTATTTTTCATCCTCCCTTACCGGTAAGAATACACAGGAAGAAGTGCTATGGGACGTGGCAAATAACCTAATCCGCCGACTCGACTATGTAGACTGCATGATTTATCTCTGGGACGATGATCAAACTAAAATGGTACAGAACGCAGCCTACGGCCCGAAGGGTCAACCGCAATTCCTTTCCGCAAATGTTTTCGAAGTAGTGCCTGTTCAGGGAGTTGTTGGCCATGTGATGCAAACGCTACAACCGGTATTATTAAGAGACACAAGACTGGATAGCCGGTACAGGGTTGATGAAGAATTTCGATTAAGTGAAGTTTGTGTGCCGATCATACATAACGGAGAGCTCCTTGGTATTATTGACTCGGAGCATTATGAAGTTGATTATTTCCGTGAACGGGATATAAAAATCCTGACAACTATCGCAACGCTGATTGGAAATAAGTTGAAACAATTAGAATCAGAGAGATCACTGGAAGATAAGCGACAAGAACTGGCTAATATTAATGAACAACTGGCAGAGGCAAGATTAGAGGCTTTGCAGGCGCAGATGAACCCGCATTTTGTTTTTAATGCATTGAATAGTATCAAACGAATGATACTGGATGGCGAAAACGAGAAGGCATCCAGATACCTTAGCAAGTTCGCATTGATGATAAGAATGACGCTGGATCATTCAAAAGATACGTTTGTGACGCTGGATGAGAATATTGCGTACCTCAACTCTTATTTGGAGATGGAGCAACTACGGTTCAATGATTCTTTCACTTATCTTATCCAGGCAAGCGAAAATATAGATACCGGCGAAACGTCCATTCCTTCTCTGATGATCCAACCTTTAGCGGAAAATGCGATCTGGCATGGACTTATGCATGCGGGTACTAATAAGCGACTGAAGATCAACTTTACCAAAGAAGATCAAAAGATTACCTGTGTAATAGAAGATAATGGAATAGGTATTCACGAATCAGAGCAGCTAAAGAAACTGACACGGCCGCTTCATCGATCAACGGGGTTGGATAATCTACAAAGACGGATCAAGATCATGAACGAAAAATATCGACTTGACTGCAGTCTGCAAATAACGGACCTGAAGGATACAGTTCGTGGCGGGAATGGAACAAAAGCCATACTAAGATTTAATATCATAAACGTTTAATTATTAAGAATGAAAGCGATTATTGTGGATGACGAATCCGATGGGGTTCATACATTAAAGAAAATGCTTGAACGACACTGCCCGGAAATAAAGATAATAGCAACCTGCGCGAATGCGGTACAAGCGAAACAGCAGGTGGATCAATTGTCACCTGACCTGCTTTTCCTGGATATACAAATGCCGGGGAAGAGTGGTATTGAGTTGCTGGGTGAACTAAACTTAAAAAACCTGGAGGTGATCTTTGTGACCGCACATAACGAATACATGTTGCAAGCGCTTCAATACAGTGCAGCAGATTACCTGCTGAAACCCGTGGATGAAGATCGTTTGGTAGAAGCGGTACGAAGAGTAGAAACAAGACTTGTTGAAGGCAGGAAAGAGGAGCACGCTGAAGCCCTGATTCACAATATAAGTAACAGTGGTATGCCCGGCGAAATGCGGCTTTGTCTTCCTACACTTAAAGGTTTTATCATTCTAAAGCTGGAGGAAATCCTGTATTGCGAAGCAGAAAGAAGTTATTCTGTGTTTCATCTTGCCGATAAGCGATCGGTAGTGGTATCAAAGCCTTTATCAGATTATGATATTTTATTAAGGGATACCTCGTTTCTTCGTGTACATAAGTCGTTCCTTATTAATCTTCATCACGTGAAAGAATATCAGCGTGGAGACGGCGGGTTGCTGATCATGAGCAATGGTGCGGAGATTGAGGTAAGTCGGAGGAAGAAAGATCTTTTCCTGATGCGAATTAAGGAGATCTTTAGATATTGACCTGTTGTCCGTAGTGTTCCCTCAACAAAAGTTAATTTAAATTATAGTGTCTAGCTTTTTAGTCACTTACTTTTATTATTTGCGTTACCACCACTTCGTCATCCATCTTTGCCTCAAAAACATAATCTCCCGTTATTTCCGGGATAAATTCATAGTCATGAGTTGTACCTGGCGCGGCTCGCTGATTGTTGGCAGCTACGGTTTCA
This sequence comes from uncultured Chitinophagaceae bacterium, assembly GCA_965990355.1. Lineage (GTDB taxonomy): Bacteria > Bacteroidota > Bacteroidia > Chitinophagales > Chitinophagaceae > Terrimonas_A. The sequence goes on along the minus strand of CBHEUU010000110.1, from coordinate 4,528 downwards.
TATAATTTTGCCGGGTAAAGCCATCCATCTTTGCCTGTTACTTTCCAGGTAACTGGTTTGCCGTCTTTTTTCAAAAAAATTTCAAACCCCGATCGCGGCGAAGTAAAATAACTGTTTTGTTGTGAACTGATATTGATGACCCGGACATGATAGCTGGTTCCTTTTTTCCAATGCATTGCATCCGGTTTATTATTTCCATTGACCAGGTAATGCAAATTGCTGAACCCACTCATCCAATGTTTGGTGAATTCCATGCTCGGACCGCCCTGGCTTATCACAAATATTTTATCCGTTTCGGGATTATACTTTTCTCCCGACTCTATTACAATCAATGCGCCGTATAGCCCATCCAGTACTTGCCTGTCGTGCATATGCGTATGATACATAAATGTACCGGCTTGCGAAGGAGTAAGACGCACGATAAATGAATCGCCTGGTTGAATTAATGGCGCCAATCTATTTCCTTCATTACCCCAGCCGGCTACGCCATCATAATAACTATCTATTACTAACCCATGCCAGTGAATGGTTGTTGGCTCTTTCAGGTTGTTAATGACTTTAATAGCTACTGGTTGATTTTTTGTAAGAATGATGGGAGGGCCTGGAATACTGTATTGTTTTGAAACAACCATTCCTTTCTCTAACAGTTGAAAACCTTTTCCCGATTTATTGTTGGAATAATTTTGCGGTTGCTCGCCGACCAGCAATGTAAGTTTTCTTTCAGCGGCTGTCTTTATCTTGTGGCGGGTTACAGATTTTTTATCTGCCTGCACTTGAATTCCCATTATTAATCCCCCCATACCATCCCGGGCATGCGTTTCTGTGTTCATATTGGCATGATCTGCCTGGTCCTCGTCTCCAATAAATGATGCGGGCAAAGTGTGATCTAGTAAATGACAATGAAAAAGCCAATTGCCTTCTTTTTCAGGAACCCATGTCATTCTCATTCTATTCATGGGTATCAGATTTTGTGTAACAATCGGTTTTCTTTTTTCTACCGGAATTACAGAATCCTTTGCGGCTGATGGAAAAACAAAACTATTGGTTATAAATGGGAACCCATGTAAATGCATGGGATGACCCAGCACGCTTGCATTGATTACACGCCAGTCTACCTTTTCACCCACCCTGTAACTTAATCGCTCGGTATGGGGCCATGATAAGCCGTTTATCACATACTTGGTCAGGATGTTATTATTACTGCTATTAGCTCCACACATGCCTATCATGAGTATTCGTTCTTTGAGATTGATTTTTTCATTAACCGGATCTATGATAAATGCGCCATATAACTGGCTGTTTAAAAAAGGGGCAGCGATTGCAGCAGGAGTCAATGTATCAGCTCTATCTTTCGCTGTATAAAAAAAAGTACCGGGCTCTCCAGCATTAAACGATACTTCCTGGGTTTTTCCTTCATTTATAACGGCGCTTTCTTTATAATTGTCGGGCCTGTAAAGCCGATGAGTAAAGCCAAATAACTTAAGCGGACCTTTAATACCGTTTCGAATAGAGAGTCTTATTTCTGTTCCCTCTGGAACACGGATCAATGGACCAGGCACTTGCAATGGTTTACCTGCTTCTGCAAACGCTTTTATTTTTAGCGGGACACGTTCCTTTGAGTCGGGATACCAGTAGCCTTCTCTAACTTCGAGGTTAATATAATAAACACCCTTACGAAATTCACCGGCTGGTTTCTGGTTGTCATTGATCGTGATTTCTTCCAGGTCGGTGGGTATTTTATTTGCGATTGGCGGGCAGCTCACTATTTCTTTTTCCTTAATAGAAAATCGAACTGCCTCGGGAGTAAAGTTGTTGTGATACTCACTTCCAATCAGTATTAGTAATGACAGTCCGAAAAAGCAAATGTATTTCCACGTATGCATGGTCAAACACTTTGTTTCATCAGTATGTTTTTTTGCTTTTAAATCGAATGGAAACCCTTGGATGAAATTTTTTTCGCTCTTTACGTAAGGTACTGAAAAATTTTCTGATACCGGTTTCATGTACAAGGTTGCTGCTAAACCGATTGGGAGTATAGCCTTCGTGAATACAGATACACACACGGGAACTTAATCGCAATATATATGTTGAAAACCTCGAACTCGTGTCCCTTTTGAGTTAAGTATTACCCTGAAATGCCCCTAATTCTCTCAAATCTTGTTAAACCTGGTTCGAGTCTTCGCCCCTTAGGATTACCCATTCAAAATATTGTTGAATATTTCATATAACATCTTGAAAAACAGGAGTAAGGTGTTCGATATATGTCCTGTCAAGGCTACTTGACCGGAAAGGTGAAAAAAACTTCGCTTTTCCGGTTTTTTGATTTAAGCAGTCATTGTTTATCTGATAGATACAGCTTACGATCGAGTTCATCCGAATAGTTCGAAATGCCTTTCCGTCAAAATCGATTTTTTCGGGAAATATCGAACTAATGATCTTGCGCTTCTCTGTTATCGTCCCTTCACTATAAAGTACATTAAGCCTGGTCAAAGTAGTAATAGCTTGTCCCAGTTGCTTATCTATATACCTTATAGACACATTAGTTGACTGATTGACCAACTGCAATTCAAGTCGAGAAATCTTTTTTTCGCATTCTTTCTTAATTTCTTCGATAGGGATTCGAGGAGAGTTATCCAGGTTCGGAATGAGCTGAACTTTGATGAAGAAGGATTAGGCGCAGGTCGGCATTCAGGCGACAAATTTTTTTTTGATTTAAATTCTTTTATTTTGAGCTTAAATAAAGGGCGATTGACTGCTTATACTACTTACTCTGATCAGGAATTATTAAAGTTGTTGCCACAAGGTGATCAAGAGGCTTTTGATGTGCTTTTTATAAGACACTGGGAGAACTTATATAAAAGCGCTTTTTATGTGTTGAGAGATTCGGAGGCTGCTAAAGACATACTTCAGGACGTTTTCATCCGGCTTTGGCAGAACAGGCAGGCTTTGCAAATACAATCACTCCCGGCTTATTTGAAAGTTGCTGTCAAATTCAGAGTAGCAAGTTATATTCACTCTGGAAAGATCAGGGAAAATTTTTATAACCAATTAGCCCAATCTGTATCCTTCGCGTCGGCTCCTTCTTCTGAAGAATTAAGTGAACTTAAAGAATTAAATGCTATTATTCAAAATGCTATTGCCACTTTACCCGATAAGTGCCGGCAGATCTATTTAATGAAAAGAGAAGAACTGCTTTCTAACCAGGAAATAGCAGATAAATTAGGCATCTCTGTAAAGACAGTAGAAAATCAGATGACCATAGCTCTCCGGCGCGTAAGATATTCCATTGACCAATATATATTACTGCTGCTTGTCTTTTCTTTCACCGATTTGCTCGGCTGATCCTTCTAAAAAATATTTTTCCTGTCTTTGGGGGTTGAGGCTTTCCCATTTGACTTATATGTTATAAACACTCCTATGACAAAAGAGGAAGTTCAGATTTTAACAGACCGGATCATTTCAGGAATGGCTACAGAGGAGGAAATTCTTCTGTTCAATAAGATATATAATGCATTACAACCGGCTGAAAATAAATGGCAGGAGGATATTCATGGCAATAAGGAAGAAATAGAGGCAGCCGTAAAAAATGAAATCAGGGAGAGAACAGGAATGGTTAAGCCTGTTGTCCGGGTGAAATGGTACAGGCGGATGGCAGCAGCTGCAGTATTGATAGGGATACTTGGAACCGCAACTTATTTGGCGCTTAATAATACAGTTAATGACATTGCCAAAAGAACAACCCAGGAGGAAAGATTAAAGAACGATGTTCCTCCAGGAGGCAATAAGGCCGTGCTGAAGCTAGCGGATGGTTCTACTATAACATTGGATGATGCCCGGAATGATACGCTGACCCAGCAAGGGAGTACAAAAGTTATCAAGTCCGGGGCAAAGCTGGTTTATGATCCGGCAAATGCAGGCCCAAAGGAAGTTGTATACAATACTATAACCACACCAAAGGGAGGTATGTACCAGATAGAACTGCCTGATGGCAGCCAGGTATGGATCAATTCAGCTTCTTCACTGCGTTTCCCTACTGAGTTTGTTGGTAATGTAAGAAGAGTGGAGATTAGTGGCGAGGCTTATTTTGAAGTGACCAAAAATAAAACCATGCCCTTTGTTGTCAGTGTAAATGGTGCTGAAGTTCAGGTGCTGGGTACTCATTTCAACGTCATGGATTACGGTGACGAGAATGCAGTAAAAACTACCCTGCTGGAAGGATCTGTACGGTTTGTAAGCGGCAACAGTATGAGCTTATTAAAACCGGGTCAGCAATCACAAATGACCAAAGAAGGAAAAGTGAAAGTAGTGGACGGTGTAGATGTTGAAAGTATAGTAGCCTGGAAAAAAGGATTGTTCTATTTCGACAATGCAGATATAGGGACAGTGATGCGGCAACTGGCTCGCTGGTATGATGTAGAAGTTGTTTATGAAACAAAAGGGATAGCAAGCCTGTTTGTTGGAAAAATGCCTCGAAGTTTACAACTCTCGGAAGTACTTAAGGCATTGGAAATTTCTGGTGATATAAAGT
>CBHEUU010000109.1:0-9973 GCA_965990355.1 uncultured Chitinophagaceae bacterium | reverse complement strand
GGTTGGGCAAAGGCCGCTAAGAAATATGGACTGCCGCTGGGTTTAAGTGTTCATGCCACGCATGCGTGGACATGGTTTGAAACGGCTCAGCGTTCAGACAAAAGCGGAGCGTTTGCCGGGATTCCCTACGACGGAAAGCTTATGAAGCAGGATAGCCGTGGAAAATGGTGGGACGGGCTTGATCCGCAGGCGCTGTATGCACAGAATCATGCGCTCAGTGAGGGCAGCGAAAATATTACCTCTTTATGGAAGCAATGGGATTGGAGAAATGGAGCTTCCGTACCTGCACAGGATTATTGCGAAAAGTTTTATAACCGGACCATTGATCTCATCAACCAGTTTAACCCCGATCTGCTCTATTTCGATGACACGGCACTACCACTCTATCCTGTAAGTGATGCGGGGCTGAAAATTGCCGCACACTACTACAATCAAAATATGGCAAAACATAACGGCAAACTCAGCGCTGTTTTGTTTGGGAAAGTCCTCAGCGAAGAACAAAAAAAATGCATGATATGGGATGTGGAAAGGGGAGCTCCGGACCGCACACAAAACATAGCCTGGCAAACATGCACCTGCATCGGTGATTGGCACTATAAAAGGTCGATCTATGAGAATAATAGTTATAAATCAGCAAAGACAGTGATTCACATGCTCGTGGATATTGTCAGTAAAAATGGTAACCTGCTGCTGAACATTCCTGTTCGTGGTGATGGAACAATTGATGATAAAGAAATTGCAATTCTTGAGGACATAGCAGCCTGGATGGATGTGAACAGGGAAAGTATTTTTGATACACGCCCCTGGAAAATTTATGGTGAGGGGCCGGCTGCTGAAGCAGTTAATCCCGTCAATGGCCCGGGTTTTAATGAAGGAAAAATAAAGTACAGTGAAAAGGATATACGTTATAACCAGAATGGAAACATCCTTTATGCTACTGTATTGGGCATCCCCGGGGGTGATATTAGGCTGAAATCCCTTGGCAGATCGAAAGGAAACGGTGCTGTAAAAAACATTCAAATGCTCGGGAGTAAGGAAAAGATTTCCTGGAAGCAAAATTCCGATTCGTTGGTAATCCGGTTGCCAAAGACAATTCCCAATAATATCGCAGTGGTATTTAAGATATTAAACAATTAAAGATTCACCTGGGCGAACAACCCACATCAATCATCATTTAAACGTCTTTATCAAGACGTTTAAGAATACACGGGGTTATAAATTTAGCCCCGTGTATTTTATTATTATGGAAAAGCAATGCTGTTAGTTGTTGCAATTTCGCCGGCATCATTCTTCTACAATCACGACATCCCAGGGACTTAATACGATGCTGTCACCTTTTTTGATGGCTTTACCGGTAAACAGATCTGTTCCCTGTTTGAAATTGTAAATCAACGGCTGCTCCCTGCCTGAGTAATTGAGATAATAGCGGATAGTTTTCCCCTGGTCATTGATGCCCGACCTGACCACAACCGGGTAAACAATTTGTTTGTCGTCCATCAGCCCGGTTTCCCTGGCTTTATTTGCAATGAGCTTTAATTGGATCTCATCGGAAACCAATGATCCTTCATAGGTGAGGCTTCCTTTCCCAAATTTATTTTCGGTGATGGCGGGATATTTTCCAAAGAATGGATCATCATAGGAGGCAAGTGTCTTTGCTGTTTCCGGAATAATGAATTCGATCCAGTCTGTCACCTTGTTTTTTTCACTACCGACCTTGAAAGGGTCATCACGAAGGTTAAGTGATTTGGCACTCGAGAATTCCTGGTAATAAAATCCTGCTGCTTTTCTTAAGGGGCCGGGTGCTTTTGTATAACGGACCACGGAGTTCTCATCGCAAAACCCGCTTTTTACAGACATGATCACATGCCCGCCGTTTTCAACAAAGTCAGCTATCTTTTTCAGTAAAGCATCACTGGCTACATACAATGGGGGGACTAATAAAATTTCATAACCGGTAAAGTCAGGGTTTTCTGCCAACACAAAGTCGACACCGAGATTATTCCGCAATGCCGCCCTGTGCATTTGCCTTAAAACATCCATGTAAGCATTTCCATTTTTGAAAGGCATATAGCTTAATCCAAAGTCCGATTCACGGCTGTAGAGAATAGCCACTTTGTTCCTGATCTTCAGATTGACCAGCTTTGGTCCTATTTTTTGCAATTCATGTGCTATCTGGCTTGCTTCCTTATAAAAGCGGTTCGGTTCCAGATCATGTCCCAACACGCCTTTCCAATAGGTTTCCTGTCCGTAATGGATGGAGTGCCAGTGCCAATACTCCACCATGTTTGCGCCGCTTGCAATATGAGAGTAGGCAAACAATCTTGCCTGCCCGTCAAATGGAGGGTATTGCCCTTTGGAATCCCATCCGATAGCCTGCGCATTGGTTTCGGTAACAATGTGATTGAGCTTCTTTACACTACGGTAAAAATCATCCGCCCATATTACGTCTTCGCCGGTAACATCATTCTGACTTCCGTGATAAACGTTTAATGCAGGCATGTCCAGTTTCCTGCTTGCTGCATATTGGTCAAGGCTGGTGAGCCAGGGCATGAAACAGTGAGTGATAAATTGATCGGGACGTTTATATTCGTTCACGATACTGGCCTGCCAGGTTAAAAAATCAGCAGGCACTTTTTGCCCGAATCGGTCCCATTCCAGTTTATATGATGGGTTGGTAGCGCTTTTTCTTATTGGAAATTCATCCCAGCCATTCAAACGCATTCCCCAATAATTCAATCCCCATAATTTATTCAGCGAATCAGTGGTCTTATATTTTTCTTTCATGTACTGGACGAAACTGCGGAAGTAATCAGGGTTCGCGGCGCCGTAATTGGTGGTTTCATTATCCACCTGGTAACCGATGATGGAAGGGTGTTTTGCATAATGTTCCATCAATTTCCGGATGATCCGCTCGCTGTAAAAAAGATAGGCTGCGTTGGTGATATCGAAATTCTGCCTGATGCCATAGCTGCTTTTTGATCCATCAATTCTTTCTACAAAAACTTCGGGATGTTTAACGCCTAACCAGGCAGGAATGGAATAAGTAGGTGTGCCAAATATCACTTTTATCCCGGCTTTATGCATCTTGTCGATAATACGGTCCATCCAGGCAAATTCAAAATGTCCTTCCTCCGGCTCAAACAAACCCCATGAAGATTCGCCGAGACGGACTACGGAGATGCCTGCATCCTTCATCAGTTGAATGTCCTTGTCAAGACGTTCATATGGCATATACTCATGATAATAGGCTACACCATAAAGGATATTATCGAATTTTTTTGGCTGGGCCAGAACACATTTTATAACAAGTAACAGGATGAAAGCAGAAATTATTTTTTTCATTATGAAAAGTTACATTGATTAATAGATAAAAAACACGGGTGCTATGAGTTAGCCCCCGTGTACGATTACAAAAACTGCTATGAAACTATTGCGACCAGCTATTGCGCGCCCTGTGTAAGAGCATCCAACACCAACTGGTCGGGATATGGGAAACTGATTTCCATTTGTTGCTTTATTCGGAGATATAATTATAGATCCCAAATTCAGTTTTTGTGGGATGTTTAAATCCTATCTGCATAGATGTTTCGGTTAGCGATATAAGCGTACCCTTGTTGTAGGTCAGTGCTGAGCCGGTATTCAATGGTGTTACTCCTGTGAAGGTTACCGTCTTGGCATTTTGATCCAGGTAATAAGTGCCATTAGAGATGCCGCCGGGGGTGATCATCTTCTGATCTACTTTTACCAATGGCCCTCCTTTGAGATTGAAGGTCATAGTGCCATAGTCACCTGCAGGGCATAGCCATGTATTATCGGCCCATTTGGGGAACCATGTCCAGCAATTGCCATTGGGTTTCGTGCATGCAACGCCCCAGCCGAGTTCATCCCCGGAATAGTATAAAGGTCCATCGAATACTTTGGAAACACCATTGGCATCCAAATCAAGCCTCCAGGTTTTTTCCTGGCCAGGGCCTCCTGACAATAGGACCCAAAGCGGATCATTGACGTATTGGAGATTATCTGCAGTAACATTGATTGCAACGGTGTCCAGATATACAAGGCCTCCGCCGGTAACGGCTGAACGGGCGATTTTGTAATCCCCCTTAAAAGCAAAGTGGACTGTATCTACACGGCGAATAGATTTTCCTGTGCCGTAATCCCATACCGGTTCTATTCCTTCGGTGTGGGCGATCAAATAAACGGTATTGCCACCCGGGTCAACAGTAAGGTCCTGTTTAACTTCCATATTGATCTTCGATTTGTCAGGAAGGCTATCCAGCGTGTATTCCTTTTTTTTACAGGACAATATCACGAGCATGGCTATACAGGCTGCTCCCATGATCTGTTTTATATGTTTCATAATATAAATGTTTTGGTTGTTATAAGTATTTTCAAAGCCTTACTGTTACCATCCTGCATTTTGTTTCAACACTCCATTGGATAAAGTAATCTGCGAGTAAGGTATCTGCGACAGCCCCTTTGTTTCTGTGATCTTTGAAGCTGATATGGTTTTGGGCGTGTTTACTCCACCATTTGGAAGCGTTACTGATTCGGCAATAGCTGTTGCAGCTGCATTAATACCCTGGCGAAGTAAATCCCAGTAGCGGATGCCTTCTCCTGCAAACTCCAATCTTCTCTCATTCATAATATTTGCCTGGCTGACGGGGAGCTGAACATAATTGGCTCCCCAGGCTCGTTGGCGTACCAGATCGAAATAGTCTTGCGCCTTGGGCGAACCTAATTCTGCTGCCATCAACAATACATCCGCATAGCGGATGGAAACATAATCCTGGAACTGGCCGATCATAAAACTCACACCACCCATTTTTTCTGCCAGGCTTGCCCCCGCAGCGTCTACCATAGGTGTGTATTTCTTCCAGCAATAACCGGTGTATTCGCGCTGGTCTTTTTGATTGGTGAAAGCAAGCCCTTCGCCATCGATGGATATGATGCTTGCTACCCGGCGGGTATCATTTGCACTATAGGCATTCCAAAGTTTGGGATTTACGGTAGAAGCGCCCCAACCAAGCCCATAAGGATAAATGCTTTGGACCCGGATGCCGTTCATCACCAGCCAGTGATTGCCATCCACATTGCCATTCCAGTCGCTGGTATAAGTGTATTTGATGGCGAATATCGTTTCCTTATTGTTTTCGCCCACATAATTATTAAGAGAAGCGGCGGGCCATAGAGTGGAAAAATTGCTTACCAATCCGAACCCTCCATTTGCAATTACATCTTCCAGGTAAGCCAGGGCCTGGGCTTTGGTAACTACTCCTGCCAGGTCTGCTTTATTATAATAACCGGTGTAGTAAAGGAACACACGGCCGATCAATGATTCGGCAGCCCATTTTGTTACTCTTCCATAAGTAGCTGGGGCCTGACTGGCATAATTGGTCGCCGGAAGATTGGCTGCGGCAAAATTCAGATCTTCTGCAATAAGCTTATAAACGTCGTCTGCACTGGCCTGGGGAAGATTTTCTGAAGTAGGCTTTGTGATCAGGGGAATATTTCCCCAAAGCCTTATCATATCGAAATAACAATAGGCGCGTATAAACCTGGCTTCAGATTCGTATACATTCCGGAGATCATTATCGCCTTTCCAGTCAATCTGGTCAAGATGTGCCAGTAACATGTTGACACGATAAATGGCTTTGTAATAATCGGTCCAGTTGGAGCTATATAAGTTCTGATCGGAAGGTGAGCGAAGCTTATCGAACTCATCGATCATCTGAATGCCAAATCCATCGGCATTGCCTCCTCCGCCAAATGCATTGTCTGATAAGAGCTCTGAAGCAAGGGGCAATGCAAAACCACCGGACCATACACGTTGCAGTCCGTCATATGTGCCAACAAGCGCCTTATATGCGTCTGATGTGGTTTTATAAAAATTCTGGTCTGAAGCCGTTGTAACATCCTCAGTATCGAGAAAGCTTTTTTACAAGCCACCAGCGATAGCAAGGCGATGACAGGGATATATAATTTTAATTTTTTCATGATTCTTAATTTTCTGCTTTGATCAAAAACGGATGTTTACACCTACCAGGAATGTTCTTGGCCGTGGGTAATAACCCAGGTCCACGCCTGATGAAAACTGTTCATTGTGTCCAACCTCGGGGTCCATACCCATATATTTGGTAAAAGTGAAAGCATTCAGTACTGAAGCATATAACCTGACCTTACTCAGGTAATTTTTCTTTACTAAACTGGCAAAATCATAACCGAGGGTAATGGTATTGATGCGGAGGTAACTTCCATCATAGATGTACAGGTCGGAAAACTGTGTCCAGTTGCCACCTTCTTCTGTCACTCTTGGGATTTTATTGGAAGAGCCCGGCCCATGCCAGCGGTCGAGGATCTCAGCAGAATAATTGCCACGGCCGCCTGGCGCTCTCCATGATTTCACCAGTTGATTACCGGCTACACCCGATGCCTGCACCAGGAAATCGAAACCTTTATAGTCAAGTGATACATTGAAGCCAAAGACAAAATCCGGGTTGGGATCGCCGATCATTGTCTTGTCGTCGTTATTAATAACTCCATCACCATTCAGGTCAGCAAAGCGAAGGTCCCCCGGTTTTGCATCAGGTTGAATAACCTTGCCTGCTTTATCCTGGTGTGCAATCACTTCAGCTTCCGTTTGGAAAATCCCGTTTGTTTTCAGTCCCCAGAAATAACCGACAGGCATGCCATTGGAAGCCCGGTAAAATTCAAGGGAGTTTTCGTATAAAAGATTTGAAAGGCCGTGAATGATGTGATCGTTTGTGGGAATGTTACCGATCTTATTTTTATTATACGAACCGTTTACACCAACAGAATAGCCGAAGGATTTGCCAATAGTGTTGCGGTAATTTACAGCCAGTTCAACACCTGTGTTCTTTACATCACCACCATTGACCCATACAGCGTCCACGCCGGTTGTGGCAAGAACAGGAACATAAATAAGCCAGTCTTTTGTACTCTTGACATAGTAGTCAAAGTTTATATTCCACCTGTTTTTTATTGTAGCATCAAACCCGATATTGGTTTGTTCTGAAGTTTCCCATTTTATATCAAGATTACCTAAGGAGCTTGGGTAAGCGCCCTGCACATTCACACCTTCCTGTGGTCCAAACCCATAACCAGCCTGGTTAAAACCGATAAGAGATAAGTAGCGGTAAGCCGGAATATTTTGATTGCCAACCCGGCCCCAGCTTGCACGGATCTTCAGGAAATTGAGCCATGAAATATCCTGTAAAAAAGATTCCCTTGACGCCACCCATCCTGCAGATACAGAAGGGAAATAACCCCAGCGATGTCCGGGTGCAAAATTGGATGAAGCATCTGCGCGGAATGTGGCATTCAGCAAATATTTCTCCTGGAAATTATATTGCAATCTTCCGAAATAAGACATCAATGCACTTTCAAAAGGACCACCGCTGGCAGAAAGGTGATTGGATTCCGCAGCCCTGTTTTGTGCAACGTCAAGATACGCATGTGCCATATCGATCACCCGCAGGTCCCAGTTGGTGCCATAAATGCTGGACCCTTTTGTTTTTATTGCAGAGCTACCTGCCATCACACTGAAGCTATGGTCTTTGGCCACTTTAAAATCATAGCTCACTGTGTTATCAAACTGGATGGTCCTGCCATTGCCCATCGACTGAAAAACAGTGGATGTGTCGCGGAACGAAAAAATGGAAAGGTGATAGGGAGGAGCGAAGCCATGGCTGTCATTGTTCCAGGAATTGTATCCAAGGCTGGTGCGGAACCTTAAACCTTTGATGGGTTCCACCTGGAGATACACATCACCAAACAGTCCATAATTGTTGTTCCTGCTGTTGGAATTGTAATACATCACAGCATATGGATTGGCTTCGGCATTATTCCAGGCTGTATCACCTCCTTTTCCGGGGTACCAGCCTACTGGTCCGTCTGAAGGGAAGAAGTTGCCGTCTGCACCATACATGGGAAGGAAGGGGCTTGTAGTGAAAGCCGACCGTAATGTATTGCTGTACTGGCCTCCTGTAGCAATACCATAACTGTTTACAACATTGTAGGTAAGATGCTGCCCGGCCTTGATAATGTTCTGGTACAGGTTATGTTCAGAATTAACCTTGAATGTATAACGTTTGTAATTGGAGATATCTGATCCGCCCACGATTCCACCCTGGCTGGTATATCCCAACGATGTTGAATAGATGGAACCTGCTCCGCCTCCCTGGATGCCTACTATATAGTTTTGCGTAGGCACATTTTTTTCAAACATCCTGTCGAGCCAGTTGGTGCTTACCGGCAGGTTGTTTATTACATCGTTGGTAAAGTAAGGCGCTTTGCCTGAATTGATCGCCTGTTCATTCATGATGATGGCATATTCCTTTGCATTCAGGAGTTGTGCTTTCTTTGGAGCATTTTGAATACCATAAAAGGCATCCACTGAAATACTGGCTTTTTGATTCAGTTTCCCTGACCGGGTTGTAACAAGTATAACACCATTAGCGGCCTGTGATCCATATATGGCAGCAGAGGCAGCATCTTTCAATACATCGATGGATTCTATATCTGCGGGATTGATATTGCTGATATCAACACCCTGGATACCGTCAACAACAACCAGCGGCCCGGCGTTGCCGATGGTACCTTTACCTCTGATGATGATGTTGAACCCTGATCCGGGCTGACCAGATGCAGAGGTGATCTGCACGCCGGGTGCCTGGCCTTGCAGGGCCTGCCAGGCATTAGTGGTATTCTGCTTCTGAATATCTTCACCTTTCACCTGGAAATTGGCGCCGGTAACCAGCTTTTTTTTCTGAAGGCCATAACCGATGACCACTACATTTTCCATTTGATTCTCGGCTTCTGTCATCTGGATAAGCAAGGTGCCGGAACTGATTTTGACTTCCTGGGCAGCATAACCCACAGAACTGATCTCAAGAATGTCTCCTGATGATCCTTCGATCGTAAACTTACCCGTATCATCGGCCACAACAGAGCGGTGGGTGCCTTTTACGGTTATGGTTGCGCCAGCAACCGGTGTGGAATTTCGTTGGCTGACAACCGTACCGCTGACCTTTGTTGTTTGCGCAAAAGCATTTATGCTTAGCAGTAACACAAAGAAGACATTCCAAAGCAGTACTAATCTTAAGCGAATCGTTTTGGTAGATTTCATGTTTAAATGTTTAGGCTTAACTAAGTTTGATCGTTAATTTTTTACCTTCATAGAGTATGTCTTTATCACAGCTTGAATCAAAGTCCAAACTTTTTGGCTTAACAGGGGAGATGATGTTGATACGGAAATGCCTTTTCTGCAACATTCCATTGAACGATCCTTTACATTCCTCGATCGTTATTGTTCTCGTTGCTTCTTTATATTTTATTGGGATAATGGAAAAAGCGCCCTTTTCATAATTATAATTTGTCCCCTCATCTTCATACAGGTTAAATGAAGCATCAGCACCGGTATAAATGTTGAGCGTAATGGTATCGGCTGGTTTTTCAGCTGTGTATTGCAAATCGGGACCAAAAGGAAGAATAGAACCTGCTTTTACAAAAACCGGCATTCTTTCATAAGAAGCTTCAGCGGCAATTTTTTGTCCTCCGGCAAACCATTTTCCTGAATAGAGGTCATACCATCCGGCAGATTTAGGCAGGTAGGCTTCCCTTGTTGTCTGTTTGTATTCACAAACAGGATTGATCAGCAAAGAAGGGCCAAATAAAAATTGATCGTTTACATTTAAAGCCACAGTGTCCTTTGCAAAGTCCATTGCCAGTCCGCGCATGATCGTATAGTTGTCGTGATAAGCCGCCCCTGCCAATGAATAGATATAAGGAAGTAAACGGTAACGCAGTCTATTGTAATAAAGAATGCTCCGGTATGCAGGATGATCATCCGGTGCGATATTGAATATTTCGCGGTAGGGGAACTGTCCGTGGGAGCGGAACAAAGGAACAAATGCACCAAACTGGTACCAACGTGTATTCAGTTCCCTCCATT
>CBHEUU010000108.1:0-10038 GCA_965990355.1 uncultured Chitinophagaceae bacterium | reverse complement strand
TGTCGCATATCGCCAACTGTTTTGTATCGGCATATCCCAATGCGGGTTTACCCAATACCATGGGCGAATACGATGAACAACCTGAACAAACTGCTCACTTCCTGGAAGAATGGGCAAAAGAAGGATATGTAAATATTGTAGGTGGATGTTGTGGTACCACGCCTGATCATATACGGCACATTGCAGAGCATGTGAAAGGTGTTACGCCAAGAAAATTGCCTGTTGTAGAAACAACGCTTGTTTTAAATAATTAAATCCCGATCATAAAAGTGTCAGATCAAGTTCATATTCAACCTTACCTCCGTTTATCCGGTCTTGAACCTCTTGTAGTCCGCCCGGAAACGAATTTTGTAAACATCGGTGAACGTACCAATGTAACCGGTTCCAAAAAATTCGCCCGGCTGATCCGCGAAAATCAATTTGAAGAAGCACTCAGCGTTGCCCGCCAGCAGGTAGAAAGCGGCGCACAGATCATTGATATCAACATGGACGATGCATTGCTGGATGGCGTGCAGGCAATGACCAATTTTATCAATCTCGTGCAGAGTGAACCGGATATTGCCAAGATCCCTATCATGATCGACAGCTCCAAGTTTGAGATCATTGAAGCGGGATTGAAATGCGTGCAGGGGAAATGTATTGTAAACTCCATTTCCATGAAGGAAGGGGAAGCCAAGTTTATTGAACAGGCGATCATCTGCCAGAGCTATGGTGCTGCTGTGATCGTAATGGCCTTTGATGAAACAGGGCAGGCAGATACAGAAGACCGCAAAGTGGAAATATGCCATCGCGCTTATAAAATACTGACAGAACAAGTAGGCTTTGATGCGCAGGATATCATTTTTGACCCGAATATTTTTGCTGTAGCGACCGGTCTTGAAGAGCATAATAATTATGGTGTTGATTTTATCAATGCTACCCGCCGTATTAAAGAACTGATGCCGCTCACTGGTATAAGTGGTGGTGTAAGTAATCTCTCTTTCTCCTTCCGCGGCAATGAACCCGTACGCGAAGCAATGCACTCCGTGTTCTTACTTCATGCCATTAAAGCCGGTATGAATATGGGTATCGTGAATGCCGGCCAGATGATCGTGTATGATGAGATAGAGCCCACGCTCCGTGAACTGTGTGAAGATGTGATCCTGAACCGCAACAATACCAATAACGAAGCCACGGAGAAACTGATCACTTTTGCTGAAACAGTAAAAGCCAAAGGCAAGGTGGAAGTGAAAGATGAAGCATGGCGTGGCACCAGCGTGGAAGAAAGATTGAAACATGCGCTTGTTAATGGCATCACTGATTATATAGACGAAGACACAGAAGAAGCCCGCCAGAAATATCCCAAACCGCTTGAAGTAATTGAAGGTCCTTTAATGGCCGGCATGAGTGTGGTAGGTGATTTGTTTGGTGCAGGAAAAATGTTCCTGCCCCAGGTAGTGAAGAGCGCACGCGTAATGAAGAAATCAGTGGCCTGGCTTACTCCTTTTATTGAAGAAGAAAAAAAGAATAACCCCAATGCTCTCAATGGCAATGTGAAAAAGATATTACTCGCCACGGTAAAAGGTGACGTGCACGATATCGGTAAAAACATTGTAGGCGTAGTGTTAGGTTGTAATGGCTATGATATTGTGGACATGGGCGTAATGGTACCCACCGATAAAATACTGGACACAGCAGAAAAAGAAAAAGCAGATATCATCGGCCTGAGTGGATTGATCACTCCATCACTGGATGAAATGGTGAATGTAGCTCATGAAATGAAACGCCGAGGCATGCAACAGCCTTTGCTGATCGGTGGAGCTACTACTTCACGTATGCATACTGCAGTCAAGATCGCCCCGCAATATGATAATGGCGTGGTACACGTGCTGGATGCCAGCCGCAGCGTAACTGTTGCCGGCTCATTACTCTCAGAACAGAAAGGCAATTTCCTTGATAAAACCCGGCTGGAGTACCAGAAACTTAAAATCGATTTCGAAAACAAGAAGGTGGTAAAGGATTATCTTTCTTTCAGCGATGCACAATCCAACAGGGTAAAGATCGACTGGGCTGCTTACACTCCCACTATACCTTCTTTTACCGGCACAAAGATCTTCCAGGATTATGACCTGGCTGAGATCCGTAGTTATATCGACTGGAAGCCATTCTTTATCTCCTGGGAATTGCATGGTAATTTCCCCGATATCCTTTCTGATAAAAAAGTGGGTGAAGAAGCCACCAAGCTTTATAAAGACGCCAATGCACTGCTTGATAAGATCGTGAATGAGAAATGGCTTAGTGCACAGGGTGTGATCGGTTTCTGGCAAGCTACAGGCACTGCTCCTGATACAGTGGCGGTGAAAAACGGAAAAGCAACTGACACCCACCTGCAGTTCCTCCGCCAGCAGATCAAGAAAGCACCGGGCCAACCAAACCTGAGTCTTGCTGATTTTATCCGGCCTGAACAACATGCAACCGCAACGCCTGATCATATCGGTGCATTTTCTGTAACTATTAAAGGCATTGAACAACATATCAAACGGTTCGAAGCCGAATTGGATGATTATAACAAGATCATGTTGCAGGCACTGGCCGACCGCTTCGCTGAAGCCTTTGCCGAATGCCTGCATGAACGCACCCGTAAGGAATTCTGGGGCTATGTAAAGGATGAGGCATTAAGCAATGAACAACTGATCAAAGAAGAATACAGCGGTATCCGTCCTGCTCCGGGCTATCCTGCCTGCCCTGATCACACAGAAAAATATAAACTGTTTGAATTGCTGGGTGGCGAAAAAGCAACAGGCATTCATCTTACCGAATCACTGGCCATGTATCCTGCTTCATCTGTCTGCGGCTGGTATTTCAGCCATCCGCAAAGCCAGTATTTTGGTGTTGGAAAAATACAGGCAGATCAGTTTACAGATTATGTATCACGCAAAGGGTTGCCAAAAGAAGAAATGGAACGTTGGTTAAGGCCAATAATGGAATAAGAGTGTTTTTTATTTTATTAACGACCTCAATTCTGTAACCTTAAACTCCGGGCTTGTTTCAAAGCACTGTTTCAATATCGGTATATGTGCATTTCCAAACAATACCAGTAGGCGATCATTAGGTCCGGGTTTGGTTTTAAGGATATTGTTGAATATCCGCAGGTTCCGGCTGTACCACCACATGGCAATGATATCCGGGCCATCATTATTGATAGTATTGAACCCGCCGGTCATATATGCACCCTGCGTTCTGTTCAGTACTGCGGGCTGAGCCATCAAGAGGAAGTTCTCCAGTAAAGTCAAAGCTTTTTCTACTGAATCGCCGGTAACGTATAATTTGCTGTAAAGTTTATTCCAGTAATCATCCCGCTCAGTATCCACTGTCTTGCTATAGTTCCACATGCTATCAATCCATTTATACTTTTTGAGATTGTCATTGGCAAAACTTCCTGCATCCACCGCATACATTTTTGGCAGGTTGAGTTCCTTTCCTACACGATAAGCCAGTTGGTAAATTTCATTGCGGCCAGGCTTAAACCGGTCCTGTAAATATTCTTTATACAACGAATCATGAACGGATTGACGGGTTGATTCGATATAAATCCGGGTAGGTTTGAACCGTTTGATCACCTCAGCCAGCTCTTTCATTTCTTTTTGCTTCCCTTCAGAAAGCACATCTACATGAAGGGAAGGATCTGTTATATGCGCATCGCGATTTGGATAATCAAAATGAAATGTACCCAACAGCAACACCTGTGAGGGCTGTCTTTCTCCCGATAATAATAGTTTATCAGGATTCAGGGAATCCAGTTTTTTCCAATCCACTTTTTGCGCTATAGCCGGCGTAAGCATTGCCAGGAATACTAAACCAATCAGATATTTTTTCATAAATAAATTTTTATCAAATATTACTTGCCGGAACAGGGCTTGCAACACCGATCTGCCAACCCCCGCTATCCATCTGCCAATCCCGCACTGAAGAATCGCAGATAAAAAGAACGGATTTGCAGACAAACCCTTCCCCGCATGTATCATTCACTTATTTTAGTAGTATGACGAAGCGACAACGCCTATTTATTTATGGCTTCACCCTGTTTATCATGATCTGGGGACTCGATATCCTTAGCGCCTTCAAGTTCAAACAGGCCTCTCGTTTAAGTGAAACGTTCAATATCTTTAACTTTTCCCATCTCATCTACGCAGGAACAACCCTGGCTTTGATGCATTATATCTGCAGCAGGTATTTCCTTGTCAAAAAATACCTGCACTTTGCAATAGCCATTATTAGCCTGACCATCTTTTTTATTTTATTACGCTACTCCATTGAAGAGAAATTATACTTCGTCCTGTTTGGAGCAAGAAATTATTCCCAAAAATTATCTTTCCTGTATTATATACTCGACAATATCTACGTCGCGTTCATTTATATCATCATGGGATTCCTGCTTTTTTTGCTCGACATGCAAATTGGCAACCAGAAAAAACAAGCCATGCTGATGCAGCAGAACAAGGAAGCAGAACTCCAATTCCTTCGTTCGCAGATCAATCCTCATTTCCTGTTCAATACGCTGAATAATATTTACTCGCTGGTGTATGAGCAATCGCCTAAAGCTCCTGCAGCCATGCTGCAGTTATCCGACCTGATGCGATATGTACTTTACGAAAAGAAAGAGATGGTTCCTGTAAGTAAGGAATGGGATTATATTCAAAATTTCATTACCCTTCAGAAACTCCGTTTTGATTATGAATTTCCGGTGCAGCTATCTCTCAAAGGTGAAACAAATACTCATCTTATTCCGCCTTACCTTCTTATTCCTTTTATTGAAAACGCATTTAAGCACGGCGATTTCCGGAATGATCCATTAAAGATCACGCTGACCGTAACGAATAGTTCACTGCTGTTCATCATCTGCAATCGTATTGGACATCAGAATAAAGATGAAGCCGGAGGCATTGGACTGGATAATGTAAAACGAAGGCTGCAGCTTCTTTATCCCGGCAGGCATGAACTGGAAACAAAAACAGAAAACGGTTTGTTTACAGCACAGTTAACGCTAAACTTTTAATTTTACCCGATGCTAAAATGCCTTATCATAGATGATGAGCCCCTCGCGGTGAAATTATTGAAAGATTATGCCGCTAAAATCCCTGACCTGGAAGTGGTGATGGCCGGCAGTGATGTATTTGCTGGTTTGCAATTGGCACAAAACGGCGAAGCAGATCTTATCTTCCTGGATATTCAAATGCCGGAACTCACCGGCATTCAATTCATGAAAGTGCTGAATGGGAAATGTAAAGTCATTCTAACTACGGCTTACGAAGAATATGCGCTGCAAGCCTTTGATCATGATGTAGTGGATTACCTGCTAAAACCATTCTCGCTTGAGCGGTTCATGACGGCTGTTCAGAAAGCACGTGAACGGATCGGACAAAGCCAGCCGGCATCCGGGACCGCTAAACCCGATTACATATTTGTAAAATCCGAATACCGCATCATCAGGATAGAATTGAAAGATGTGCTGTACTTTGAAAGCCTTCGTGACTATGTAGCCATTCATACAATTTCTACAGGAAAAATACTGACCCTGCAAAGCCTGCGTAGTTTTGAAGAAGCACTGGATGGGAAGGATTTTCTGCGGATACACAAATCCTATATCATTGCCATAGACAAGATCAGTTCCATTGAAAGAAAAAGAGTAGTGATACAGGAAACCTATTTGCCGGTGGGCGAAACATACCTGGAGAATTTTTGGAAAAGGTTATCCGTTAGCTGATCAACTTAATTATTCTACATCCTCTGTTTCTTCCTTCTGCTCTTCCAATGGCAACTCATCTCCTTTGCCCAGTTTTATTTTCGGATTTTGACCTGTACCAGTAACGTTCATTGGGATGCCGATGATGCCAAAAGGCGGCAAACCAAGCCTGCATCTCAGTTTCAGTTTTCCATCCAGGCTTGTTTGACCCTGTAACCGGAGACGGAAGCCTGCTACTTTAATTTTCGTTTTTTCCAGTGTCACTATATTATTCTGGATCTTTGTTTTGAAATTGATCTTACTCAGGTCGGGATCAGTCAAACCATCTTTGCCTGTTGATTTACCCATTGCCGAAAACAAACGGAAACCTTTCATCTTCACTTTCTTTATGGACAACACTCCTTCACCTTTCAATGATGGCATAATGGGATACATATCCTTATCTAATTTTCCTTCCAGGTTATAATCAACGGAAATGATGCCTTCGGCCTTACCTGCCGCGGGCGCCAATTCGCGGAATAATTCCACTTCCTTATACATTCTCTTTACATCAAACTCATCCATGGTGATATGATAAGTAAAGAATGCTTTTTCCGGTGAAAGACTTTTATATGTTGCATCCATGGAAGTGCTGGCGCCTGCCATGGTAAATCCGGTCTTTTCGATTTTCAATTGTCCATCCTGTATCTGCACATTTCCTTTCACATCTTTTAACTTCAAAGCATTATAGTTCACATTTTTTACTGCCGCACTTAACTGCAAGTCAAGGTCTGCCGGTAAAAGAACAACGCCGCCGGCAGAGGTTGACGCTGCAGTTTTTGCAGATGAATCACCCGATGTATTAAACGCCATCCACTCATCCAGCAAAAGATGATCAGAGGTAAGATTGAATTTTCCCTGTAGTGATCCATGTCCCGCCACGTAGCGGAACACATTGAACAAAGAACCATTCATCGCTATCACTGAACTGCCATAGCGGGCATTGAATGCTTCAAACTTCATCTGGTCCTGCTGGAAACGGAACCATCCGCGATCGATGAAGAATGGCTGCGGATAGAGATCTGTTGATACAACAATATTGTTCACTTTCAGCGTACCGCTGTTATTCAACCGGCCGAAACGCTGCGCCATCGCATCTGCCTCATTTCCTTTAAGCGAAAGATCGGTTTCAATTGTTCCTTTCACATCCAAACCCTGTTGCGCAAACACTTTGTATATTCTTCCCAGATCTATTTCACCTTTTGATACGATATCATAATGAAGGTTTTCCAGGTTGCGCAGATCAGCTTTTATTAAAAACGGCTTGCCTTCAAATTCAAAAGAGATCGGTTGAATATCCACCACCAGGTCGCGGAAAGTTCCTTCCTTGTTAGCAACAGTAGCATCTACCTGTATCTTTTGGATAGGAGCAGGATAATATTTGGTGCGAAGCAGGGCATTCTCCAGTTTTAATACTGCTTCTGTTTTGGGAAATATCTTTTTAGCTGGAACATACTGCCCGTTTGACCGGACCTTCATTGCCAGCTTCCCTTCAATCTGCATACTGTCAAGCGGATAGAACTGTGCAATATCCGGGAGATTGATCATCGCATCCAACTCTGCATCTACCGGGAAGTCTGCCGCATTCTTAATTCTCAAAAATCCTTTCACATAATTGTTCAGCACTTTTGCATCCAGGTTTTCGAGCAGCACACTTGTATGGCGATAATTATTATCCGGGCAATTCACTTGCAGGTTAAATCCAAGTTTCTCTACCGGCTTGGGCAAAGGTGTGTAATGGATATACCCGTTTTCCAGCGAAGAGTTGAGTGTGAATGAGGGAATGCTGGTAACAATAATGTCTTTACGAAGCCTGGCAGGGTTCTGCCCGGTTGCATATTGTCCATTGGCAGAAAAATGAAGGTCCAGTTTTCCTTTCAAATCATAATCTGCCAATCCCAACGCCCTGTCGAGCGTAGCAAGATCTAGTGAACTGTTCGCTTTTGCTTTTATATAAGGAGCTGTAAGACCTTTTATATCCAGTACCGTGCTGAAATAATCCTTGCCGACATTGAAGAAAGCGGAGTCCACTTTCAATTCCTGTTTCTCTATATTAAGCGAAGGCAGGCGGTAATCCACATCAAGATAAAGATTGCTCAACGCCACCGGTGCTTTATCATACGCAATTGCGCCCTTGCGCACCTGCATGTCCAGTGTAAAATCGGGCATGCTGTCTGTGGAAGCAATGTATTTTCCTTTCAGATCTGCTTTTATATCTGCCTTCCCTTTAATGCTTGTTTTGGTGAGCCAGCCCTGGTATTGTGGCGGTAATGCCGACATCACATCATCCAGGTCAGCATCGGCACTGCTTAACTGGAAGTTCATGTCATATCCATTGTTGAGGAAATCAAAGCTGCCGTTGAAATCCATTGGAAGCTTGTTGATATGCAGCCTGTTTTTGGGAAACCGTAAAGCAAGCGAGTTGGTGTTGATACTGGTGAGCAGATCTGCATTGATCTTTTTCTGCATGATGTAAGGATACTTATCATAATACAGATCAAAACTATCCACCGTGATATGGCTGGTGAGATCAAAAACAGCTTTGCTCAGATCGCCCCTCCCTGTATAGTTCAATCCCTTTGCATTGATCAGGATGGCAGAAGAAAGATCATCATACAGGAGATTGGTTTTTTCAATAACGATCCGTTCAATTTTCAGGGCTGTGGTAGTGTCTTCACCCGAGCTGCTGCTGTCTGATGAAGGTGCTGATTGATAAACATTGTAGTTGGCTTCACCTTTTTCATTCACATACACATTGATCTTTCCTTCGGTGATAAAAAACTGGTCTACTTCGATATCACCTTTTATCAATGCAATAACGTTGATACCAAACGCCACTTCATTAGCCGCCAGCAATGTGTCTTTCTCGTATGGTGCAGATCCTTTGAGGGAAAAATCATGCAGGGTCATTGTCAGCGCAGGAAAATGATTGAAGAATGAAAGGCGGGCGCTGGAGAAGTTAACCTCCCCGTTGATGGACTTGTTTACCAGTTGCTTTACTTTATCTGAAATGGTATTGGGAAGAATATAAGGTAAAAGAAAAAGTATAACTAATAGCGAAACAACAGTGATCCCGGTGATCTTCACTGTTTTGAGAAGAATGTCTTTAATAGTGCGCTTCATAACCAGATGGGCCTCCAATTTTATAAGGCCTGTAAGCTGTTTTCATACAATACGGATAATAAAGATCAACGGGCTTTTACTACAGTGGTCTTGGTCCAGCTGTCATGCCAGGGGCTTTGACCGAAACCACTGAGCGGTTCAAACGGAACAAGACGTGACAGACTCCGGAGAAAAGCATCTTTGAAAGTAAGCTCGCTTCCATCATTACGTATAGCCCTGGTGCCGGTGATCAGTTTGCCCAGTGTATAACCCTTGAATGCTTTTTCACAAATAGTATAGTAGATAAGATAGTTGAAGATGGCTATTATATACCCTATCATCAAAAGATCAAAACTATTTTCGTTTTCAAGGATACGCAGCATATATTCAGGAAAAAGGGAGCCCAATAAATAACCGACAGCTGTACCTGTTATATAGCTCAATCCAAAACGCATCAGGAGATTGTCAATAATAAAGTTCAATGCACGTTGACCTTGAGTTGCCTGTTCATATTGGACCAGGTTATGCAATTCATCGGAGAAAATTGATTCCTCCTGCGGGGGGTATTGGTTGGTTTCCATTATGTAGATATTATGGTAAGATATGTAATCTTTCGAGTTCTTTTTCCAGTTCTGCCGAACTGGTAAAATGAATAGACCGAATGCCCAGTTCTTCCGCCGCTTTCACATTCCGGAGGTTGTCGTCAATAAAGATAGCTTCTTCCGGCTTCACCTGGTAGCGGATCAGCAGGCGTTGGTAAAATTCCGGGAATGGCTTTCGGGTTTTTTCTTCCCCGCTTACTACCCTGCCATCAAACCAGTGCAGGAAGCCATAACGCGTAAGTGCAATATCAAAAAGACCGGCATGCCAGTTGGTCAACGCATAGATGCTGTATTTCCCGTTTTCTTTCAGTTTCCGGAGTATCTCCACGGTGGCGGGGATCGGAGCTTTCAGCATGTCTGACCAGCGGCCGTAATAATCGCGGATCTGTTGTTCCCATTCAGGGAATTTCTCCACCAGTTCCTGGGTAGCTTCCACATAAGAGCGGCCTGCATCCTGTTCTTCATTCCAATCGCTGGTGCATATGTTCTCAAAAAAATACTTTCTCTTTTCCGGGCTTTCAAAATAGGTGTCGTGGTATACGTAGTTAGGACTCCAGTCAACCAATACACCTC
>CBHEUU010000107.1:0-10079 GCA_965990355.1 uncultured Chitinophagaceae bacterium | reverse complement strand
TACTAACCCGCATAAGGATCAATATTGCCGGTATTCTTTTCTGGATTTTCGTTTTCTCCGTTTCCATCGCAGCTATTATGCTGGTGGAAAACAGGAAGGCGGAATGGAACAAAAGAAAACTTTATGCAGAAAAGCTGGCTACGCAGGCAGATCCGTCCAGTGAACGGTTGATGAGCATTGCGTTGAACTACCTGGACAATGATTTTTTGCAAAACAATTTTTACCGCTTCAGAGACAGCAGCACGAATGCGATACTAAGGGACAGTATCAGTTCAGGGCTTTACCGTACCTATGCTGATCAGTTTGAAACAACCTTCTATGCATATGATTCTTCCGGTAGTTCGTTGTTCAATCCCGATGCTACGCGGTTTGAAGCGCTGAAGACGATCGTACTGCAGCAATCGCATCCCACATCAACGCCGGGCGTGTATTATTATGAAACGGCTTTTGATAAGTTTACTTTCATTACCGAGAAAGATATTACGGATAGCAGCGGGCGGAGCCTGGGTTATTTCTTTATCATTTCCAATCCCAAAAAATATGGCAGTGATGCATTGCTGGCAGAACTGTTCAAACAAAACAGAACGAGTGATCCTGAAAATTCACCTATCTATTCCTATGCCGTATATAGCCAGGGGAAACTGACCCGGCTCTCCAATAAATATCCCTTTTCCACTAAGCTGAGTGATGCAGAAGTAGCCGGCCTTACCGGCGAAGTGAACAGGAAGGTAAGCGGGGATTTTGATGAATTGTGGTATAAGGCCAGCAACCAGAAGATAGTGGTCATGGCACGGAAGCAGGATACGCTGATAGAAACCATCACCCTGTTTTCCTATATCTTCAGTTCTTTCCTGTTCCTGATCTTCATTGTGCAGATCCTGTCGCTGCTGGTAAGAGCGGTATATGACATGGAAGGATTCAAGCGGTTCTTCCATTTCAATATCCGGAACCAGGTGCATAGCACGATCATTTTTATCAGCATATTCTCTTTTATCATTATCGGCATAGCCACGATCAATTTTTTCAGATCAAGATATAACCGCACCAATAGCGATAAGCTGAGCCGTACCATGAAGATCATGGTGAATGAAATGCAGAAACGCATTAAGGCAGGTGATCCCGGGTCAGACCAGATCACCCTGTATGATTCCACTACCAGCCATACCGTGCAAAGCCTGGTGGAAGAAGTTTCCGAAATACATGGTGTGGACGTGAATGTATACGATCTTGGTGGCGACCTGCAGGTTTCATCCGAAGCCAATGTGTATGACAGGGGTGTGCTGAGCAAGAAAATGGAACCAGGTGCTTATTATCGTTTGAGCAGGCTCAACCAGGTGGAGCATGTGCAGGAAGAAAACATCGCCAATCTTTTTTATCTCAGTATTTATGCGCCCGTGAGGGATGAGGATGGGAAAGCGTACGCCTATCTTGGTATACCTTATTTCACTTCACAGCCGGAGCTTGACCAGGAGATCTCCAATTTCATTGTTACGGTAATTAACCTCAATGCCTTTATTCTGCTGGTGGCCGGTTTGATCGCGTTGTTCATTACCAACAGGATCACACGTTCTTTCTCCATTATCAGCAACAAAATGAAGGACGTGAACCTGGGCAAGATGAATGAAGAGATTGAATGGAACCGAGATGACGAGATCGGTGACCTGGTAAAAGAGTACAATAAAATGGTGGCCAAACTGGAAGAAAGCGCCGCAGCTCTTGCCAAAACAGAAAGGGAAGAAGCCTGGAGGGAAATGGCGCGCCAGGTGGCACATGAGATCAAGAACCCGCTTACGCCGATGAAGCTGAGTATTCAATACCTGCAAAAAGCGATCAATAATAATCAGCCGAATGTAAAGGAGCTGTCAAGCAGTGTGGCCAATACCCTGGTAGAACAGATCGATCACCTCTCGAAGATCGCAGCCGACTTCTCGCAGTTTGCCAATATCAGCAATACAAATATTGAAGAGTTTGATCTGCATACCGTGATACGCTCCTTGCAGGAGCTGTATAGTTCGGACCCGAATACTGAATTTATCTGGAACCCGCTTCATCGCCGGATCATGGTGCATGCAGATAAGACGCAGATGAACCGCTTATTCACCAATCTTTTTGCCAACGCAGTGGAAGCCTGCGGTACAGGACCGTGCAGGATAGAAGTGAGTGAGCAAATGGAGGATGGCATGGTCCGCGTTAGTGTAAAAGACAATGGGGAAGGAATAGCTGAAGAAATGCAATCGCGGATCTTCATTCCCAATTTCACCACCAAATCATCAGGCACAGGGCTGGGGTTGGCAATGTGTAAAGGAATTGTGGAGCAGGCGAGGGGAAGGATCTGGTTTGAAACAAAGCTGGGAAGCGGAACAACCTTCCATGTGGAATTGCCTGTAGTGAATGAATGATCATATCCCTTTCATCTTTCTCCGGTCACTTAAAAATTGCTCAAACTCTTTTAAGCTAAAACTGCTCAGATTGCGCTCTTTCACCAATCCGCCTTTTTGTGCAGCCAACACACCATATTTTATATCTGCAAACCCTTCCAGGTGGTGGGCATCCGGATCAATGGAAACCAATGCGCCCTTTTCCATGGCATAGGGAATCCATCGCCAATCAAGGTCAAGCCGGCGCGGGTGGGCATTGATCTCTACCACCACGTTCTGCTCCACGCATGCATCGATCAGTTTTTTATGGTCAAGAGGATAACCTCTGCGGCTTAAAAGAAGACGGCCGGTAGGGTGACCCAATATAGTAGTATAAGGATTGTGGATGGCTTTCATTACCCGCATCATTGCTTTTTCTTCGGTCATCTTCAGGTTGCTGTGCACGGAAGCGATCACAAGGTCAAATGTTGCCAGCACATCATCCGTATAATCCATGTTGCCATCATTCAGTATATCACACTCGATGCTTTTGAATATTTTGAAGGGACTGAGTTTACGGTTCAGTTCATCGATATATAAATGTTGTTCTTTTATCCTTTCCTCAGAAAGTCCCTTGGCGTACGCAGCGGCTTTGGAGTGGTCAGACATTACCAGGTATTCAAATCCTTTGCTGATGCATTCTTTCGCCATTTCTTCAATGGTATTGGCGCCATCGCTCCAATTGCTATGGTTGTGGATCACGCCTTTTACATCACCTGGTTGTATCAGGGAAGGTAACTTGCCAGCTTTTGCCTGGTCAACAATAGCGGCTGTTTCCCGCAGGCAGGGAAGGATATAGGGCAGGCCTGCGCGGGTGAAAATTGCTTCATCGGTTAAGCCTTGAGTGCCGGAATAGTCGCGTTCCTTAAACTGTTCTTCAAATGCATCAATGAATTCAATAGACCCGGTTGTGAGAAACAATTGCTCAGCAAGATCTTTACCTCCGGTATAAAGCCGGAGCTTCAAACCGTTTTTAAGTTTGTAGAGCAATGTGGCAGAACTGTCTTCTAATAACTCCGGTGGCTGGGCTGTTTGAAATTTTGGTTTAATATCATCCGTTGTGTCCAGCACAACATATTCCAGTTCATCAATGGTCAATTCCTGCCGGCGATAAGCGCCGGTGACCGCAACTTTATCAGCGCCGAATAATTTTTTCAGGTATCCATCTATCTGCGGAAAGATCTCTTCCAGTTGCGCATACAGGTAGCTGCCCTGGTTCGACATATAAAACTCGATCGCTTCCTGTACATTCTGCTGTGTTTTTTCGCCGAAGCCTTTAAACAGTGTCAGCCTGTTTTCATTACAGGCATAAAGAAGCTCACCTAATGATTCAATCTCCATCTCTTTCCAGATGGTATGGATCTTTTTTGGGCCGATCCCTTTTATGTTCAGCATTTCCACTACGCCGGCAGGAGTGGTGAGCAGGTAATCTTCCAGCAATGCCAGTTTTCCTGTATCCAGCATCTCGATCACTTTATTGCCGATGCTTTCGCCAATGCCTTTCAGGCGAAACAGGTCTTCCCGCGGTGTGTCTTTTATTTGCACGGGCAGGTTTTCTATATGATAAGCTGCAATGGAGTAAGTCTTTGTTTTAAAAGAATTCTCTCCGTGTATGTCCATTAATTTTGAAAGAAGGGAGAAATTATCGGCAATAGCGGCGTTATCCATGAGCTGAGTTTGTGCATCAAAGATAATGTGTGATCGTTGTTTCGAAACTGCGAGACCTGTATACCTCTCTCCATTGTCACCCCGGATCTTAATGGACTATAGTAGCAAGGGAACTAAACCTGGTCCGGGGTGACAATAGAAAAGGTGATGCTTATCGCGCAGTTATCAAAACTCATTATGATATTTCTGCAAAAGAAAAGTCCCGGCATTTGCCAGGACTTACTATTACTTCCAAGAAATTTTAACTTATTTCTTTTTAGCTGCTTTTTTCTTAGCTGCTTTTTTCTTTGGAGCTGCTTTTTTAGCGGCTTTTTTTGGAGCTGATTTTTTTGCAGCTTTTTTCTTTGTTGCCATTTTTTTTAGAATTTAATGTTTAGTAAAATGGGTTATCAATAGTAAAAATAATAATTATTTTATACTACCCAAATTTTTTTTCCACAAAAAAATGGCAATCAACAAACTTAGGCCTCTGCAATGTTTACAGAAACATAGGTTCTGTTGTTTCTTCCCTTACGGAATTCAACTACTCCATCGTTCAATGCGAACAATGTAAAATCTTTACCAACACCAACATTTTTACCAGGATGATACTCTGTACCACGCTGACGTACGATGATATTGCCAGATATAGCGGGCTGGCCACCAAATATCTTTACACCTAAGCGTTTGCTTTGTGAATCGCGGCCGTTCTTTACGCTACCTTCACCTTTCTTATGTGCCATAACTTAAAGTTTTAAATGCTATTCCCAATTCCTTCATAAGTATAAACCGGAATTCGGAATCTCTTATTAGGAATTAATTAAGCGATGCTTGTTACTTTGATTTTTGTATAAGCAGTACGGTGACCTTTCTTCTTGTGAAAACCTTTCCTTCTTTTTTGTTTGTAGGCGATCACGGTATCACCTTTTACCTGGTCAACGATCTCTGCCTGCACTTTCGCATTAACAGATGAACCTATAGACAGTTTTCCATTGGCATCTACCAACAGCACTTCCAGGTTTAATTTATCACCGGCATTGCCCTCAACACGAGGAACGAACAAAGTCTGGTCTTTTTCAACCTTGAATTGCTGGCCGGCTACTTTTACTACTGCTATCATAAATCTATAATTAGGGACGCAAAGGTAAGGGGAAAAAATGAACCGGCAAACGGAAAATTCCAAAGTTTTGCCCCGAATTTCTGATCACCGGTGTTTAAAATCAGCGGGTAGGAGCCTGTCCCGGACTTTGATCCGGGGTTAACTGCCATCCTTTATCTTTGTTGTTTGAAACGCCCGGAACCGGCCCCAAAACTACCGGTTTCAGGCGGTTTTCCTTTCCGGCCAGTTATGGTCCGGTCCGGACACCATTGAAAAAAAACGGGCAATAGCCTGGAAATAAATCATAATATTTTGAAAATCAAATCATTACTTGCCAAGCCCTTTGCTTCCTATATATATAAGCATGTTCAGAAGGGAATGACCACCGCTGTAGAAGACCAGGAAGCCATTCTGAAAATGCTGCTGAAAACCGGCCGCAACACCCAATTCGGCAAAGATTCCGGGCTGGATAAAGTCACCACTTACGAGGAATTCAAACAGGCTGTCCCCATCCGCGACTATGAGCAGCTCCGGCCATATATCGACCAGATCAAGGAAGGCAAGCATAATATTCTCTGGAAAGGCAAACCCCTTTATTTTGCCAAGACCTCCGGCACTACTAGTGGCACCAAATATATCCCGATCACCAAGGATTCCGTTGGCAACCACTTCAATACGGCGCGTAATGCCGCCCTTTGTTATGTGGCCGAAACCGGCAATACCCGCTTTTTTGACGGAAAACTGATCTTTTTGTCCGGCTCGCCTGTGCTGGAAAGAGTTGGAGGCATTCCTACCGGCCGGCTCAGCGGCATCGCGAACCATCAGATACCACAATATCTCCGGTCGAACCAGTTGCCTTCTTATGAAACCAATTGTATAGAAGACTGGGAAACCAAGCTCAATAAGATCGTGGATGAAACGATCAATAAGGATATGACCCTGATCAGCGGTATTCCACCATGGATCCAGATGTATTTTGATGAACTGATGCGCCGGAGCGGAAAGAAGATCGGCGACCTGTTTCCCAATTTCAGCGTGATGATGCAAGGTGGGGTGAACTTTGAACCTTATAAAGCACGTTTGTTTGAAAGCATCGGCAGAAAAGTGGATTGTGTGGAGCTCTATCCGGCCAGTGAAGGTTTTTTTGCTTTTCAGGATACGATGAAAGCAGAAGGCTTATTATTGAACACAAATGATGGAATATTTTTTGAGTTTGTGCCGGCGGGAGAAATATTCAATGATAACCCGACACGCCTTTCCCTCCGCGATGTGAAAGTGGGAGAGAACTATGCACTGATCATTAACAGTAATGCAGGCTTATGGGGATATAATATCGGTGATACGGTACGGTTTGTATCCACCAATCCTTACCGCCTCGTTGTTACCGGCAGGATCAAACATTTTATTTCCGCCTTCGGCGAACACGTGATCGGTGAAGAAGTGGAATACAGCATGCAGAAGGCAGCTGAGGAAGAACACGTGCATATCACTGAATTCACTGTAGCTCCTTATGTGAGCAGTGATGCAGGCAAATCGTATCACGAATGGTTTGTTGAATTTGAGAATGAACCGGGCAATATGAAAGCCTTTGCACAAAAAGTGGACGAGAACCTTCGCCGTAAAAATGTATATTACGATGATCTGATCACAGGTAGTATCCTGGAGCCGTTGAAGATCACGCCTGTCCGTAAAAATGGGTTTATTGATTATATGAAATCCATTGGTAAGCTTGGCGGGCAAAATAAAGTGCCAAGGCTGAGCAATGACAGAAAGATCGCGGAAGAGTTAAAGAAATGGACGGTTCAAGAAACACGATAATGTAAACAGCAAGCGTTAAACTGCAACACAGAAATCAAACTGACAAACATGCCTGATCAACCCTTACGACGCATTGCCATTTTCGGGTCCACCGGTTCTGTAGGCACACAAGCCCTGGAAGTAATCGCCGCGAATCCTGATAAGTTTTCGGCAGAAGTGTTGACCGCGCATGGCAACGAGGAATTGCTGATTGAACAGTCGCTGAAGTATAATCCCAATATTGTAGTAATAGGTGATGAAAGAAAATATCCAAAGGTCAAAAATGCCCTTTCATCAACAGATACAAAAGTTTTTGCCGGTGAAAAAGCCCTGGAAGAAGTGGCATCCATGGATGTGTATGATCTGATGCTCGCTTCCATAGTAGGTTATGCCGGATTGAAGCCCACGCTTAAAGCCATTGAAAATGGTAAAGCTGTTGCCCTT
This sequence comes from uncultured Chitinophagaceae bacterium, assembly GCA_965990355.1. Taxonomy (GTDB): domain Bacteria; phylum Bacteroidota; class Bacteroidia; order Chitinophagales; family Chitinophagaceae; genus Terrimonas_A. The sequence goes on along the minus strand of CBHEUU010000107.1, from coordinate 2,675 downwards.
GCCAATAAAGAAACACTGGTGGTGGCAGGTGATATCGTGATGCGTAAAGCCGTGGAGCATCGTGTGCCGGTGATACCGGTTGATTCCGAGCATTCAGCTATTTTTCAATGCCTGGTTGGTGAAGCAAGAAATAAGATAGAAAAAGTGGTGCTCACAGCTTCCGGCGGACCTTTCCTGGGAAAGAAACCTAATTACCTCGTGAATGTAAAACGGGAGCATGCTTTGCAGCATCCCAACTGGAGCATGGGCGCCAAGATCACGATCGATTCGGCAACGCTCATGAACAAGGGACTGGAGATGATCGAGGCCAAATGGCTGTTCAACCTGCAGCCCGATCAGATACAGGTGGTAGTGCATCCTCAAAGTATTATCCATAGCCTGGTGCAATTTGAAGATGGTAGCATTAAAGCGCAGATGGGATTGCCGGACATGAAACTGCCGATCCAGTATGCCATGGCTTTTCCCCAGCGGATCCCCAATGATTTTCCGCGGCTGGATTTTAAGAAATTCAATACCCTCACTTTCGAAGAGCCTGACCTGCGCACTTTCCGCAACCTGGGCCTGGCTATTGAAGCGCTGAGCAAGGGCGGCAACCTGCCTGCTGTGATGAATGCCGCCAACGAAGTGGCAGTGTATGCCTTTCTCCGCAACCGTGTCAACTTCCTGGACATGACCGATGTGATCGAGCGGACCATGCAAAAAATTCCTTTTGTTAGGAATCCCACGCTGGAAGAATATTTTGAAAGCGATGGCGAAGCGAGGACCTATGCAGCAGATATTATCAAGCTGTAGGAGAGAGCTTTGTTAAATAATCCACCGGCGGTTCCGAAATATTTGATATTTAGCGGATATTTGCGGTCATTTACAATAATTCAACGTATTAAAATATATGGTTTTATTAGCGATTAACTGGGCAGCCGTGAGTGTGCAGGTAGGGCAGTTGCTGCTGGCTTTATCAATTCTGATCGTATTGCATGAGTTCGGCCACTACATCACAGCCCGCTGGTTTGGCTGCAGGGTAGAGAAATTTTTCCTGTTTTTTGATCCCTGGTTTGCCTTGGTAAAGCGCAAAGTGGGAGAGACGGTATATGGTATTGGCTGGCTTCCCCTCGGTGGTTATGTAAAGATCTCCGGTATGATTGACGAGAGCATGGACAAGGAAGCAATGAAGCAACCGGCCAAGCCCTGGGAATTTCGCAGCAAGCCGGCCTGGCAGCGTTTGATCATTATGCTGGGTGGTATTATTATGAACGTGTTGGTGGCGTTTGTGGTGTATGCTTTCGTGTTGATGATCTGGGGAGAAGATAAAACACCCATGAGCACGGTAAAGGATGGTATCTGGACGCAGGATAGCCTGATGACCAAGATAGGTTTGCGGAATGGAGACCATATCCTCGCAGTAAATGGTGAACCAGTAGACTATTTTGAAAACCTTGGTGCGCAGGTGATCCTTGGAAGGAATATAGATTTAGTGCGTGATGGAAAAAAGGTCCATATTGATCTGCCGGAGCGCCTGATCGGTATGCTGGTTGAAAGCAAGCGTAAAAAAGGATTTCTGCTTGAACGCCGTATCCCTGCTTATGTAGGGAAATATGATAAGGACATGGATACGCTGTATGGCAAGAAAGCTGGTTTGCAGGAAATGGACAGGATTGTAGCAGTAGATTCTGTACCTGTAAAGTTTTATGATGAAATAGCCGGCGTTGCCAGTCAGCATAAGAATGGTGCAGTGAAACTGACGGTGGAAAGAAAAGGACAGATGATTGAGCTGACTTCAAAAGTAACCGGCGATGGAAGAATAGGAATTCCATACCTGGAAACAGAACAATACCAGGCACTGGGTGCTTATAAAACGGAAACCCGCAAGTATGGATTCTTCGCTGCTTTTCCTGCAGGCGTATCAAAAACATTTGAGAAGCTGAAGTTTTATATTGACCAGTTCAAGTTGATCCTGAATCCAAAAACAGAAGCATATAAAGGAGTAGGTGGATTTAAAGCAATTGGTTCGGTGTTTCCCGGTGTCTGGAATTGGGAAGCATTCTGGAGTATTACAGCTTTTCTTTCCATCATTCTTGCATTCATGAACCTTTTACCTATTCCGGCGTTAGATGGTGGCCACGTGATGTTCACTCTTTATGAGATGGTGAGTGGCCGCAAGCCTAATGAGAAGTTCCTTGAGTATGCGCAGATGGTTGGCATGGTTTTATTGCTGGCGTTGATGTTGTATGCGAATGGGAATGATTGGTTTGGATGGGGAAGGTAAGTGATTTAATAAAAGGGGCTGTACCGGTTTTGACAGCATAGATCTTTGAAAGTGTAAGCATGCCGTGCGTTGGATAATTAGCACGTAAATCTGAATATTCAAACATTAAATGGCAATACTCAGTATGCCATGGCTGCCTAATCAGTGATTAGTTAGTCATTAGGGCCGCCGGGCCGGTTGATCTGTTACCATGCCCCGCCGCCGACTTAAAAACAAAACAGGTTGCTGTAACGGAAGGCTGTGACCGTTGCTTAAGACTATCCAGCTAAGTAGTATATTGGTTTGTTCATTTCCTGTATACTGCCGACAAGTAATAATGAAATAAGCATGTAGAAAGCTTTTGAGGAATATGTTTGGACAGGGGTTCGATTCCCCTCAGCTCCACTCCGTACGGTCGCGGCTGAAGAACGCG
>CBHEUU010000106.1:0-10104 GCA_965990355.1 uncultured Chitinophagaceae bacterium | reverse complement strand
CCGTATCGGGCTCACTTATTCAGTCACTTCGTCCGTTAATGTATATGCTACTTATCTTGAAGGATATCAGCCTCAGAGCAACACAGTAACCCTGATGCCGAATACAGGAGCTTATTTATGGACTTCCAAATCTGCGGCGCTATTCAAACCGCTTATCAGTGACCTGAAAGAAGCCGGCATCAAAGCAGTGTTTGTAAGAGGCAAAATGAATATGAATGCCGCCATTTATGAGATCAACCAGAAAAACATTCTGCAGAATGCAAATGTGCCGGCTTTCCCCGATTCACTCATTTCCCGTGGAGCTGAAAGAAGCAGGGGATTCGAGATAGATATAGCAGGATATATTTTACCGAACTGGCAGATCAATGTGTCTTACAGTTATATCGATGCGGTGATTATGGAAGACAATGATCCGGCTTTAAAAGGAACAAGAAAGCAGAACACTCCCTATAATAGCGCCAACCTGTGGACACGTTACAATTTCCTCTCTATTACTCCTCTTAAAGATATTGGCATCGGCGCAGGCGTTCAATATAATGGCGATCGTGTACCCTGGTTCAGCCGTGCATTTAATACACCTGCATACACCATATTTGATCTTGCCTTTTACTATACGCCTGGTAAAAGTAATATGCAACTGGCTATGAATATCAATAACGTATTCAACAAAACATACTGGCTGGGAGCCCAGAATTACCTCCGTCTTTTCCCGGGCGCGCCCAGGAATATAATGCTGACGGCAAGCTATCGTTTTTAACTTTTAAAAAATGAGGAATGAATAATTTGAAATTAATCGCCTGGCATTTTCTGAAGACGACTGCGAAAGGAAGAGCATTGGCACCCGTTTACCTGGTTTGGCTTGCCCTGGTAATATATGCAGCTTACACCGGTTATACACAATACAGCAAACAAAATGAGATAAGTAAGAAATATCAGGAATCAGCAAGGCAAAGCTGGGAAGCCAATCCGGATAAACATCCGCACCGGATGGCCCACTTTGGCTCCTTTGCTTTCAGGATCAAACATCCTCTTAGTATGTATGATGCCGGAATGGAAAACTTTACCGGGAATGCGGTATATCTCGAAGCGCATAAACAAAATACGGTCAACTTTAGTGAAGCAAGTTTCAGCTCAGGGCTTTTAAGGTTCGGAGAGCTCAGCATGTCAATGTTATTACAATTGCTGTTGCCCCTGATCTTATTCTTTTTAGGATTTGACGCAGTAGCCCGTCAAAAAGAAAATGGGACGTTGAAAATATTACTGACGCAGGGAGCCAATTTCCGGCAGATCATTCTGGGAAACAGTATGGGGTTATTTATCACCGGGCTATTATTCATTGCTCCGGTATTACTGGGCACTCTCTTATTATTAATAACAGAACACTATTCGGCAGAAAATGCTGGTGCCGGGGAACGGTTCCTGATCACCAGCCTTACTGGTATTGTTTTCTTATGGATAGTAAGTACAATCGCTATCTGCGTATCAGCTACGAGTGCAACGGCCAGGGCTTCCTTACTGAAACTGCTGGGTTTATGGCTGCTGATGGCCATCGTTATTCCAAAAACATTGCAGGCTATCGGGAGTTATCTGCATCCTGCTCCCGGAAAAGTGGAGTTTGAAATGGCAGTGGAAACTGATCTGCTGAAACAGGGCGACAGTCATAACCCCAACGACCCGCACTATAAAAACCTAAAGGATTCGGTACTGCGTGCCAACAAGGTAGATTCCGTTCAGCAACTTTCTTTTAACTACAGTGGATTTCAGATGAAGGAAGGAGAGCGTATGAGCGCCAGGGTATATAATGAACATCTGAAATTACTTTATGCAACATATGAGCAGCAAAACAGGATCAGTTATATGGCGGCTTTTATAGATCCGCTTATCGGTTTCAGAAATATATCAATGGCTTTCAGTGGAACTGATTTTGCGGCATACCGTCATTTTCAACAGCAGGCAGAAAGCTACAGGTATCATTTAGCACAAACCATGAATGAGCTGCAGATAAAGTATATCAGTAATAAAAAACTAACCAATGATGATAAGCCATATAGCATAGAACGGGAACATTGGACCGGGTTCCCGGATTTTCATTATCAATATCAGAACTCTGCCAGCGTGATTAAACAACAGGCCGTTTCTTTATCAGCACTCACCGGCTGGTTGTTTTTAACCCTGGTGTTTATATTTTATTCATCCCGTAAAGCAAAAACCATATAAATATGTATTTGCTAACATTAAAAAGCTTCTTAAGAAGTAGGTCTGTAATAGCGGCTCTTACGCTGTTCCTGGTAATGGGTATTATCAGTATTATTATCGGGAAACAGTTCCTGGAAAACCAGGATAAAGCAATCAGTTCAGTCACTCATTTTCAGAAAGAACATATCGAACGTAATGTGCGTTATATTAAAGATGAGTTCGGTTCGCTGATGTATTATTTACGGTTCGCGTATATCAACAAGCCGCATCGCATCGCGGCCCTGTCCATTGGTCAGCGGGATGTTAATTCTTCCATCCAATCTCTTACTATACGGGGACTGGAAGGGCAGCGGTATGATACCGATCTGTACAATCCCTACAATTTGCTGACAGGAAATCTTGACCTGAGTTTTGTCATTATTTTCCTGCTTCCCCTTTTGATAATCGCTTTCAATTTCAATGTGCTTTCGCAGGAGAAAGAGGGCGGCACATGGGCCATGGTCAATGTACAAAGCAAGTATCCGCTTGGTTTTATATTCCGGAAGCTGAGCACCCGGTTCCTGGTGGTGGCCGCTTTGCTTGCAATATTGTTACTGCTTGCCAAATGGATCATAGCAATACCTCCCGATGAAAGGTTTTTTGCCTTCAGCATCACATCTTTACTTTATACATTGGTATGGTTCGCTATCAGTTTCCTGATCATTGTCCTGAAAAGAAATACCAGTGTAAGTTCATTGTTATTGCTGAGCACCTGGGTGCTGTTTTGCCTGCTGATACCGGCACTGACCAATAACTATATCACATCAAAGTACACTGTTCCGGAAGCATACAGTACCATGATAAAGCAACGGGATGGATATCATACAAAATGGGATATAAACCCGGATAGCTCCATTCAGCAATTCATGGAGCGTTACCCTCAATATAGCAGCTATGTATGGAATAAACCGTCGTTCAATTATTTATGGTATTATGCCATGCAGCAGCTGGGAGATGATGAAGCCAGTAAAGACAGCAGGGCTATGTACAGCAAGCTGCAACAGCGTCAGGCCGTAAGCGAAAAATCGGGTTTTCTGTTCCCTCCTATGCACACCCAGCTTCAATTAACTCATATTGCAGGAAGCGGCATGGAACAGCATTTGATTTTCCTGGACAGTACTGCCCGGTTTCATGAAAACCTCCGTCATTATTTCTATCCAAAAATATTTGGGAGTAGTGTGGTGACAAATGAGAATTGGGCAAAACATGTACCCGCCTATTTTTCCACACCGTTGGTGATCAATTGGGGCAAGATGCTTCTTCCTTTGGCCGGCATTTCATTGTTGTTATTTGCATTGGGAAGTTGGATCTTTAAAACCAGGTAAATAAAGGGCAGAGTTATTATGGTAACTCTGCCCCTTATTTTAAGCATGAACATTTACCAGTTCCCTGAGTTGTTTCGCCGCACTCACCATCTCTATCAATGCCGCTTTCGTTTCATCCCATCCCCGCGTTTTCAATCCACAATCCGGATTTACCCAAAGCTGCTCTGCCGGCAATACTGATCCTGCTTTTTGCATCAATGCCATCATCTCCTGCCTGGAAGGTATGCGGGGTGAATGGATATCATATACACCCGGCCCTATTTCATTGGGGTATTTGAATTCTGCAAAAGCATCCAGCAATTCCATTTGTGAACGGCTGGTTTCAATGGTGATCACATCCGCATCCATAGCAGCTATATGTTCGATGATATCATTGAACTCTGAATAGCACATGTGCGTATGGATCTGCGTTTCGTCTTTCACCACACTGGCTGCAATGCGGAATGCCTTCACTGCCCAGTCAAGATATTGCTGCCAGTTTTCTTTACGCAAAGGCAGTCCTTCCCGTATGGCAGGTTCGTCGATCTGGATCACGGAAATACCCGCTTTCTCCAGGTCAGCTACTTCATCACGGATGGCCAGTGCAATTTGTGTGCAGGTTGTGCTTCGTGGCTGGTCATTGCGGACAAAACTCCATTGCAGTATGGTTACAGGACCAGTCAGCATTCCCTTCATCTTTTTGGAAGTAAGAGATTGTGCATAGCTGCTCCATTCTACCGTCATCGGGCGGGGACGGTAAACATCACCGAAAATGATTGGTGGCTTCACGCATCGGGAGCCATAGCTCTGCACCCAGCCATTGTCTGTAAAAACAAACCCGCCTAATTGTTCGCCAAAATATTCCACCATATCATTGCGCTCAAACTCACCATGCACGAGTACATCAAGATCAATTTCCTCCTGCCAGCGGACCGCTTTTTCTGTTTCCGCTTTCAGCAAAGCTTCATATTGCTGGTTGCTCAATTCTTTCTTTTTCCATTGAGCACGCCATTTGCGCACTTCAGCGGTTTGAGGGAAAGAGCCGATAGTAGTTGTAGGGAAAAGCGGAAATCCTAATGATTGCTGTTGCTTTTTCTTACGGATGGAAAACACATTTTGTCTTTGCGCGTCTTTCTCTGTAATAGCAGCTACTTTTTGCTTAACCGCTGGATGGTGAATAAGTGTTGAACCTTTCCTGTTTTCATTACTTGCAATGTTCTCCTGTAATAAGCGGTCAATGCCGGGGTCGCCCTGATCTTCAGCAAGCCGTTTTAATGTTACTACTTCTGCCAGTTTTTGCTTTGCAAAAGCAAGCCACTGTTTGATTTCAGGTATCAACACTTTTTCATTTGCTTCTATATCCAAATCGCAAGGGCTATGCAGCAAAGAACAGGAAGGTGCAATCCAGACCCTTTCGCTGCCAATCGTTTCAACGGCCCGGTGGATCAATAAAAGTGATTGCAGAAAATCATTCTTCCATATATTCCTTCCATCCACAACGCCAAGTGAAAGATGAGTCCTTGTCCGGGCAATATTACCGGCTAAAATATCTTCCAGTTGAGAAGGGCAACGTATCAGATCAAGATGAAGCGTATGAACAGGAAGTTTCAACGCTGTTTGCAGGTTATTCCCGTAACATTCAAAATAACTTGCGAGTATGATCCTCAGCTGTGGCAGCTTTGCCTGGATCTTATCATACGTTTTTATAAACACATCCTGTTCAATTTTTGACAGGTTAAGTGATAAGCAAGGTTCATCCAGTTGAATAAAATATGCCCCCTGATCATCCAGTTGCTTCAGCACTTCCAAGTAAACCGGCAGCAGGTTATCAATCAGTTCAAGCCTGTTAAACCCTTCTTCCTTTTCTTTTCCTAACAATAAAAACGATACAGGTCCTAATAAAACCGGTTTGGCCTGGAAGCCTTCGCGTTTGGCTTCCACAAATTCTTTGATCACTTTGGTATTAAAAAAGGAAAACTGCTGCCCGGCTTTAAACTCAGGAACGATATAATGGTAATTCGTATCAAACCATTTCGTCATTTCCATGGCAGTGATATCATATCCTTCTTTCTGATAACCTCTTGCCATTGCAAAAAGCAGGTCCAACTGGTTGAGTCCCTTCTTTTCAACAAGGGAATGATATCTTTCCGGGATAGCTCCTACCATCAGGCTTGTGTCAAGCACCTGGTCATAAAAAGAAAAATCATTGCAGGGGATCCAATCGATACCTGCATCTTTTTGCAGTTGCCAGTTGAACAGGCGGATCTGCCGGCCTGTTTGTTCGAGTTGATTGGCAGGTATTTTACCTGCCCAATACTGTTCGCTTGCTTTTTTAAGCTCGCGGTGGTTACCGATACGCGGGTAACCGAGGTTGTGAGTTTGCATTGTTAATGTTTAATCGTGAAACAATAAATGTGCATTGCAAACAGCACAGCTGATAATATGGAGTATGGAAGGCATGGGCAGATTTTGCCCAGTGAAAAAAGATCAATGCCCGACCTGCCCTATATCGTGAAAGCTGTGTCATTGAGATATAGGCAAGTCTCCTGGCTTGTAACATTTTTACCTCCTTCTCGCCCGCCGCAGCGGACAATGGATTTGCTGGTAAAAACTGGAGTGTTACTTACAGTTGCACGTCAGCCCGTGATTTACACACGGTTCCTTATTAATTCCGGTCAAGGAAACCTATACCTGATTGAATGTATGCAAAGAACGGCGTGAAATTAGGTAATCTGTTTGAATAAAAATATTCTATCTTAATTTTGTAAATAATGAAAGCTGCGGATTATATACCGGCTGATTCCTTAAAGCCTTTTATAAAGGCTTATAAAATCATTGAAAGCAGCAATGGAATAGTAAACAGGATTGTTCCCAACACATCTCTGACCATTGCGTTCCGTCTGAAAGGACGAGTATCTTATGTGGAGAGCGCCGGGAGAATGATTGTGCCTCCGTCTGTGTTCTCAGGATTGCGGAAATCTGTAAGGCTTATCAATTATGCTCCTGATACCGCCACTCTTCTTATCATGTTCAAAGAAACAGGAGCAGCCGCTTTTTTCAGGCAACCGCTTTATGATCTGTTTGAACAAACGGTTTCCCTGGACCAGTATTTTCCAAAGCTGGAAACATCAATGGTAGAAGAGCGGCTGGCCGGTGCTGAAACCAATGAAGCAAAGATCAAGGTGATAGAAGAGTTTTTATGCTCAAAACTGTTGCACAATAAACCCGATGTTCTTATAGCATCAGCCATCAGCAGAATTTATGCTGAAAATGGTAACCTGAAAATAAAAGCCTTAGCGGATAGCCTGTATATCAGCCAGGATGCATTTGAAAAACGATTCAGGAAAATAACCGGGGCAACACCAAAGCAATTTGCCAGCATAGTAAAAATGAATAATGCTATCCGGAAAAATATTGTATCTCCTTCTTTTCTTGATATAGCGTTTGAAAACGGTTATTACGATCAGGCTCATTTCAATAAAGATTTTAAAAGTTTTACAGGCCTCACTCCTACCGATTTCTTCCGGTCAGCTTCCTACTGGTAATTCAATGATTTTTTACAATGCCGGGGTTTGCCGGCGGCGCATCTTTGTACCATAAAAAATGGAACAATGAAATCATATTTATTAGCAATTGTCATTGTCAGCGCATTTATCAGCAGCAAAGCCCTGACGAATACAGTCAATACTCAATCAAAAAACAACCAGATGAAACAATTCAGCTTATTAGTAAGAGTGCCGGTTACCTACACAACAGAACAGGCCAGGGCTACAGGTCCTTTATGGGACAAAACAGTTGAAGAGTGGAAGGCAAAAGGGGTATATATTTTAAGCTTCGCTTTTCCAGGGGAAAGTTATACCGTTTCCGGCAACGGGAAGAAAGTAAAGAATGAAGCTATTATCTCAAACAACTTAAGGGTAGTAAGCAATATTGTTCTTCAGGCGGCTGATAAAGATCAGGCTATTGAACTCGCCAAAGCCTGTCCTATCCTTGCACATGGAGGATCGGTGGAAGTAAGGGATATCCCCAAAGTTTTGCACGTCATAAGTGAATAGCATTAGTTAAACGACTGCCTGAATTCCAGGGGTGAAAAATTTGTTTTTATCTTAAAAAATTTGCTGAAAGACTGCGGATGTTCAAATCCCAATTCATAGGCAATTTCGCTCACCGATAAATCAGTGGTGGACAATTTCTCCTTGGCTTTTTCGATCAGTTTGTTGTGAATATGCTGCTGCGTACTTTGGCCAGTGAGCACTTTCAAAAGGCCGCTCAAATAATTGGGTGAAACATGCAATGATTCGGCGATGAATTGAACGGTAGGCAAGCCTTTGCTAATTAAAGCATCACTGTTGAAGTAACCTGTAAGCAGCTCTTCGAGCCTGTTAAGGATCTTATGATTGGTGATTTTCCGGGTAATGAACTGACGCTGATAAAACCGCTCTCCATAAGTCAGTAACAGTTCAAGCTGGGCGATCATCACGCTTTGGCTGAACTTATCGATATTCGAATAATATTCCTGCTGGATATTTTGCATAATACCTGCAATGGTTGTTTCCTCTTTCTCCGACAGGAATAGCGCTTCATTCACAGAATAATCAAAATATTCATATTGCCTGATGGTTTTAGCCAAAGGCGTATTCCATAAAAAATCGGGATGGACGAGTAGCATCCACCCCGATTTTTTCAAAGTTATATTGCTGTTGTATTCAATGCTGAAGACCTGGTCAGGTGCCATAAACGCCATAACTCCTTCATCGAAATCATATTCCTGCTGGCCGTATTTTACTTTGGCAGGAAAATTCCTTTTCAGGGAGATTGAATAAAAATCAAATACCAGGCTTTCGGGCCGGTCGCTCTGCGATTCTGTCATAGATGCCACATCAATCACACTGATCAATGGATGCTCCGGCTTGGGCAATACCCTGAATTGATGAAATTCGGTTATTGTTTTAAACCTATGCAGCTTTGGATTTGCCATAATACAATGTAATTATTTTTGATTAAAGATGGTGGCAAACTCTTTTGCAAAATCTTTCATCTTTACTTTCCCCATTGCTGCAGGCCGGTTGCGGTAATAGTCTTCGGATAATAATCCGCTCTGAAGAGAACGATACATTTCTACTAAACCAGCTGCAATTTCAGGGTTCATCCCTGCTGTTACCAGGCCGTTCAACATTTGTTCGTCGGGGATTACCACCCATTTCATATCAGGTTTTCCAATGGCAGCTCCCAATATACTTGCTACTTCACTCCCAGTAAGTTCTTCACTTGCCACATAACGGATTTTTCTACCTGTAAAAGGTGTTGTTATTTCTTCAGCCACTGCAGCAGCAATATCTACAGGAGAAACCCAGGGAACTTTATTGCCTCCATAATTGGTCGCAATAATATTCTCTCGTTTTATCATATCCATATAGCCATATAGATTATAATAAAAAGCAACCGGGCGCATATGGGTAATAGATACGTCAGAGGAAAGACCATCCAGGATGATCGCTAAATCGCGGGCACCAAGTAAAATTCCCGATCCCTTATCCAGGTGGGCGCCGATTGTGCTAAGGTTAACCACCCTTTTTACACCTGATTTTTCAATGGCTTTAGCATAATTACGTCCGAGCCGTTGATAATACTCCCAAAGATCAAGGTTATGATCGAAGTAATTGTTGGGCGGCACCATACAATACACTGCATCTGCGCCGGTGAAAGTAGTTGTAATAAAATCAACGTCTTCCAATGAACCGATGGCAGCTATAGCGCCAAGTGCTTCTATATCTTTTTGCTTTGCAGGATTACTGCTGATTACTGTAACGGAATGACCTTTTTGTATTAACTCCTTTGCAAGCGGTTTACTGATATGTCCTAATGAACCTGTAATAACTAATTTCATAATGTTGTTTTTGTTGCAGCAAAGATCTATTGCAACAAAAGAGCAGATGTAGCCAAATCTTAGCTTTTTGTAGTCTAATTTGGGGTTCCACCCAGTTATATTATTCCCACCAAGACAACAAAGCTCACAAAGGAGTTTCTATAAAGTCAGGCCATTGCATTCTTTGAGAGCAGGGCTATTTTTTCAAAATGCTGCCAATGATACTTTTGATGCCGCCTTCTTCTACTTGAATTTCCTTTATAAAGTGACCTTCCGGGGAGATCAGGTACTTTGCAGGAACAGCCTGAACATTGAATAAAAGCGAAAAATCCTGTTCAGGATCTTGCTGGTTATTTAAAATGCTTTTCCAGGGAAGTTTATATTTCCAGATGGCATTTTTAAGATTAACTGCGTTATCACTCACCGCTATTCCCACTATACTTATTTTATCTTTATAGTCCCTGTAAAGATCAATCAATGCCGGCATCTCAGCAAGACAAGGACCACACCATGAACCCCAGAAATCAATAAGCAAATATTTACCCTTATAGTCAGCCAGATTGATAGCATTTCCGTCTGCATCTTTTCCTATCAGGTCCGGCAGTTCCTTACCCTCAATAATTTGTTGCCAACTCCGGATCGTTTGTTTAAGCTGCTTACCCTGAAAAGTTGACAGAGCTTTCGGGCCAAGCAGGTGAT